>JAEKKE010000056.1 GCA_019510535.1 Acidobacteriota bacterium | reverse complement strand
CTGGCGCTGCTGATTCTGCTGCTCAGCCCGGTGATGATCCTGCGCACGCCGACGGACATCTTCCCGAATATCAATATTCCCGTAATCTCCGTCGCCTGGACCTATACCGGTCTGAATCCTGAAGAGATCGAAGGTCGTCTCACGACGCCGTATGAAAAGGCGTTGACCACTCTGGTCGACAACATTCAGCACATCGAATCCACCAGCTATAACGGTGGGGCCGTCATCAAGATCTTTCTTCAGCCAGGCGCCAGCCTCGACACAGCCAATGCGCAGGTGACTGCAGGCTCGCAGTACCTGTTGCGTCAGCTTCCCGCCGGCATCCTGCCGCCACAGGTCATCAACTTTTCGGCCTCGAGCGTACCGATTCTGCAGCTCGGCATCAGTGGCGAGGGCCTGAGCGAACAGGTCCTCAACGATAATTCCACGAACGTCATCCGTACCCAGCTTGTCACCACGCCGGGCGCCGTGATTCCTTTGCCCTTCGGCGGAAAGCAGCGCCAGATCAACATCGCCATGGATCAGGCGGCGATGCAGTCCAAAGGCATTGCTCCCGGTGAGATGCTCGCGGCTCTCGCGCAGCAGAACGTTGTTACACCGGCTGGCACCATCAAGATCGGCACCAAGGAGTACGACGTCATTCCTAACGGAGCGCCGCGCTCGGTAGAGGAGATCGCGGCCCTGCCCATCAAACAGGTCAATGGCACCACCATCTACCTGCGCGATATCGCCACGGTCAGCGACGGCTTCCAGGTGCAGAGCAACGTTGTGCGTCAGGACGGCCACCGCGGTGTTCTCATCAGCGTCCTGAAGAGCGGTGATGCCTCCACGCTCGATGTCGTGAGCGGCACCAAGAAGCTGCTGCCCCGTGTGCAGACTCTGGTTCCACCGGAATTGAAGATCACGCCGCTGAGCGATCAGTCGATCTTCGTACGCGGCGCTGTTCAGGGTGTAATCCGTGAAGCCGTAATCGCCGCTGCTCTCACCGGCCTGATGATCCTGCTCTTCCTCGGAAGCTGGCGATCGACTCTGATCATCGCCGTCTCCATCCCACTCTCCATTTTGACCAGCGTCATCATCCTTGGCCTTCTGGGCGAGACCATCAACACCATGACCCTTGGTGGTCTGGCGCTGGCCGTCGGTATCCTGGTCGACGACGCTACCGTCACCATCGAGAATATCGAGCGCTTCCTCGAAGAAGGACAGGGGCTGCACGAGTCCATCATTGAGGGCGCAGCGCAGATCAGCGTTCCGGCGCTGGTCTCTACCCTCTGCATCTGCATTGTGTTTTTGCCGATGTTCTTCCTCAGCGGCGTCTCGCGGTATCTCTTCGTTCCGCTGGCAGAAGCTGTGGTCTTCGCCATGTTGGCCTCCTACGTTCTGTCGAGAACGCTGGTGCCCACATTGGCCATGTACCTGTTGAAGGCAAAAAGCCATCACGGACCAACCGCAACTCGCAACCCTCTAGTGCTGTTCCAGCGCGCATTTGAGCGTGGCTTCGAGTGGGTACGGAACGCTTATCACGGCCTGCTGGAGACCTTTGTCGCGCACCGCAAAATCTTCATCCCAAGCTTCCTGGGCGTGTGTCTGCTGATGTTCCTGCTGATCCCCTTCCTCGGCCAGGACTTCTTTCCCTCGACCGATAGCGGCCAGTTCATCCTGCATGTGCGCGCCGCCACCGGAACCCGCATCGAAGACATGGCGCGTTTGACCGACCAGGTGGAAGACCATATCCGCCAGGAGATTCCCCCCAACGAGGTCGGCAATATCCTCGACAACATTGGCCTGCCGTACAGCCAGATCAATACGCAGCATCTGACCAACGGCACCATCGGCCCGTACGACGGCGACGTAATGGTCTCACTGAAGGAAGATCACCACTCGACCGACCGCTACATTGCGCACCTTCGCCGCGATCTGCCGAAGCTCTTTCCGGGCACGACCTTTTACTTCCTGCCCGCCGACATCACCACGCAGATCCTGAACTTCGGTCTGCCCGCGCCGATCGATATCCAGTTCGAAGGCAGCGATGTGAAGCAGAGCCACGAACTCGCCTCGCAGTTGATGGAGGAGCTGCGCAAAGACGTACCAGGACTGACGGACCTGCGTATTCAGCAGCCCTTCGATTACCCCACGCTGAAGGTGAACGTCGATCGCACCAAGGCGCTGCAGGGCGGCTATACCTCCACCGATGTCGCCACCAGCCTGCGTAATACGCTGAGCGGCAGCTTCCAGGTGAATCCACAGTTCTTCCTCAACTGGAAGACTGGCAACCAGTACCCGCTGGTCGCCCAGACGCCGCAGTACAACATGGACACGCTGGCGGCGATGCAGAATATCCCGCTGAACCGCGGCTCGCTTGGCAATGCGGCCGGACGTCAGCAAGAGACCTTGAACAACGTGGCCACCATCGAGCGCGGCACCGAGATGGGAACCATGAGCCACTACAACATCCGCCGTGTGATCGACATCTACGGCTCGGTGCAGGGCCGGGATCTTGGCGCGGTGAGCCGCGACATCGAACGCATCCTCGACCAGCATCGTAAGTCGCTGCCTCGCGGCACCTATGTCACATTGCGCGGGCAGGTCGAGACGATGAAGACCAGCTACATCGGTCTTCTGGGAGGCCTGGCCTTCTCCATCGTGCTGGTTTACATGCTCATCGTGGTGAACTTCCAGAGCTGGGTCGATCCCTTCATCATCATTACGGCGCTGCCTGCGGCTCTGGCCGGTATCGTTTTGTTCCTCTTCATCACCGCGACGCGCCTCAGCGTTCCTGCGCTGATGGGCGCCATCATGTGCATGGGCGTGGCCACTGCGAACAGTATTCTTGTCGTCAGCTTTGCGAAGCTGCGCTATGAAGATCACGGTGACGCCATCCGCGCCGCCGTAGAAGCCGGCTTTACGCGCTTCCGTCCCGTCATGATGACCGCACTGGCCATGATCATCGGCATGGTGCCCATGGCGCTTGGACTGGGAGACGGCGGCGAGCAGAATGCGCCTCTGGGCCGCGCCGTCATCGGCGGCCTGATGTGCGCCACGGTCGCCACCCTGGTCTTTGTTCCCACCGTCTTCGCGCTGATCCACGGACGCAAGCCGAAGCCGACGAACGTTCCTGCAACTGAGAGCGCTGAAGCGCTGCCGGCGTAACGGAGAAAGAGTTTATGAGCGAGACAACACAGCAGACTGTAACCACACAAACGACGACCAATCGCAAGCCCATGTACATTGCCGTGGGCGTGGCCGCTGTTGCTCTGGTGGCCGCGGTCGCCTGGGGCATCCACGATCGCGTTCATGCCGAAAGCGAGCTCAAAGAGGAGACTCGCATCTCCGCTATCCAGACCGTACATGTCGTGCACGCCAGCGGCGCCGGCGGTAAAGACGGTCAGGAGCTGATACTGCCCGGCAACGCCCAGGCCTACACCGATACGCCCATCTACGCCCGCACCGGCGGTTATCTGCGTAAGTGGTATGCCGATATCGGCCAGCACGTAAAGCAGGGACAGTTGCTGGCGCAGATTGAGACGCCGGAGCTGGACCAGCAGCTCCAGGCCGCCGAGGCCGATTTGAAGCAGGCCCAGGCCAACCTGGATCTGGCTAAGACGACGAACGATCGCTGGCAGGCTCTAGTCTCAAAGCGCGCCGTCTCCAAGCAGGAGGCCGATCAGGCACAGTCGACCCTGGAAGCCCGCCGGTCGTTGATGGCGGCGTCAGAGGCGAATGTCCGCCGCCTGCAGCAGTTGCAGAGCTTCGAGCGCGTTACCGCTCCCTTCGACGGCACTATCACCGCACGCAATACCGATGTCGGCGCCCTGATCACCGCCGCCGGCGGCGGCTCGGGGGCCACCGGAAGCGCACAGGAGCTCTTCCACCTTGCGGCCGTAGGTAAGCTGCGTGTCTATGTGGCTGTCCCGGAGGTCTACTCCAGCGAGATTCAGGACGGCATGAAGGTCGAACTCACACAGGACGCCACGCCCAACCAGAAGTTCATCGGCACAGTCGTCCGCAACTCCAACGCCATCGACCAGAGCTCTCGCACCCTGAACGTCGAGGTGGACGTCGATAACCCGCAGGGTAAGCTGATGCCGGGAGCCTACGTCTTCGCGCACTTCCGTCTTGCAGGCAAAGCCACCGCAGTGACTCTGCCCTCGAACGCGTTGCTCTTCCGCTCGGAGGGTCTGCGTGTCGGTATCGTGCGCGACAACCACGTCCAACTGGTTCCCATCCGCATTGGCCGCGACTTCGGCTCTGCGGTCGAAGTCACCAGCGGATTGAATGGCGACGATGCCGTGATCCTGGACCCCTCCGATTCTCTCGAGAACGGTATGGAGGTAAAGGTCGCCCAGACGAAGGGAGCGCAAAAGTGAGTACGAAGAATCTGCTTACCCTTGCCGTCGTTGCCGTGTCGCTTGCCGGCTGCCGTGTCGGCCCAAATTACGTAAAGCCCGACGTTCCGACGGCGCCGACCTTCAAGGAAGGCGACACCTGGAAGACCGCTACTCCCAACGACGCGATGGCCCACGGCAAGTGGTGGGAGATGTATGGCGATCCGCAGTTGAATGCTCTGGAAGAACAGATCGACCCTGCCAATCAGACGCTGAAGCAGGCTGAGGCCAACTTCCGCGCGTCGCGTGCTGTCATCAAACTAAACCGCGCCGACATGTCGCCGACGCTGAGCGTCGATCCCACACTGGGCGCAACCCGGATTACACCCAACGCCCCCTATCGCAACAACCTGACGGCGGACAACGGACAGGGCAACTTCATTCTGCCTCTGGATCTGAATTACGAGGTCGATCTGTGGGGCCGCATCCGCCGCAGTATCACCGCCGCGCAGGAGACCACACAGGCCTTCGCCGCCGATCTCGAAACCGCACGCCTGAGTCTGCATGCCGAGCTGGCGATCGACTACTTCAACCTGCGTAGTGCCGATGCCCAGAAGAAGCTGCTGGATGAAACGGTCGCCGCCTACAGCGATGCCTTGCAGTTGACCATCGATCGTGCCGACGGCGGCGTCGCTCCGCAATCTGACGTCGCCCAGGCACGAACACAGTTACAGCAGGCGCTGGTGCAGTCGACCGAAGTGACGATCGCCCGCGCGCAGTTCGAGCACGCGATTGCAGTGTTGACTGGCAAGCCGCCTGCACAGCTCACACTGGTTGCTAACCCGCTCACCGAACAGACGCCGGCGCTTCCAGGAATCCCGGCTGTACTGCCGTCAGAGCTTCTGGAGCGCCGCCCAGATATCGCCACCGAAGAGCGCCTGATGGCCGCAGCCAATGAACAGATCGGCATCGCCAAGTCCGCCTTCTATCCACGGCTGAACCTCGCCGCCACTGTCGGCTTCCAGGGCAGCTCCGTGCTCAACTGGTTCACCTGGCCCAGCCGTGTCTGGGCAGTCAGCCCACTGATCTCGCAGACCGTCTTCGACGCAGGCCGCCGGCGCGCTCGCACGGACATCGCGATTGCGCAGTATGACTCCCACGTCGCCAGCTATCGGCAGTCAGCACTCGATGCCTTCCAGCAGGTGGAAGACAATCTTGTAGCTCTGAAGCAGCTTGAGACCGAAGCGCAACAGCAGCGTGATGCTACAGCCTCCGCGGAGGAGGCTCTGGGACTGTTCCGAACTCGGTATGAGGGCGGTGTGGATACCTATCTGCAGGTCATCACCTCGCAGACCATCGCACTGCAGAACCAGCGCAATGAGATCGACATCCTGCGGCGCCGTCTCGATGCCAGCGTTCTGCTGGTGAAAGCTGTCGGCGGAGGTTGGAACGTCTCGCAACTTCCGAAAGTATAAGCCGGGTGCCCCAGGTCCCTCGGGGACCTGGGTGTTCGCGCTACGCGCGAATGCTTTTTATTTGTCATTCCGTAGCGTAGCGGAGGAATCTGCTTCTCTACCGCTACCTTTTTGAAAGCTAAGGTCGCTTTTGCACTCGTGGCCTACCCGCCCACCCTAACGTTGTGAGGGTGGGGCACCCAGGCCAGGAGAGATTAATAAGTGGAAAGCAGATTTCTTCGCTACACAATGACAGACAAAATGAGTGCCCTAGAACCCCATCCGTCAACGGATGCGGCACGTTTTCCGGGAAACGTGCCGCCGTAAATCATCATCGAACCGTCTATGCGTTTTTATGCCGTGCTCCTGCTTCTTTGTCTTCCGTGTGCCATCGCGCAGCAGCAGGAGACAGCGCAGCCCCCTGCTCCCAGCGCTCCCCCCGCACAGGCAGACGTTACCGTCGAGCAGTACATTCGCAATGGATGGGCGCCGCTGACACGATCGATGACCGACTGCGCCACCGTGC
>JAEKKE010000055.1 GCA_019510535.1 Acidobacteriota bacterium | reverse complement strand
CAGCTTCCGGCCGAACTGGTCGTACGCGAGTCCTCTTCAAGCCGCCTGAAAGACGAGCCCGCAAAGAGCGAGACAAAGAAGCACGCGAAGGAATAAGCTGGTGGCCCAGTTTCCCGCATGCAAAACGTCTCATCGAACAGTGCTCCACCGCTCGCCATCGCGGCGAAGTCTCTGACGAAGTCCTATGCCGGTGTGCGGGCGCTTCGTTCCGGTTCACTCGAACTACTGCCTGGTGAAGTTCACGCCCTCATCGGTGAGAATGGCGCCGGCAAATCGACCCTGACCAAGATCATCACCGGAGCCATTCAGCCGGATTCAGGTGAGCTGGAGATCTTCGGTCAGCGCATCACGGAGAACGATCCTAACCGTTCCCGCTCTCTGGGCGTTGCCGCTATTTATCAGCAGCCAGCCATCTTCCCGCACCTCACAGTCGCAGAAAACATCTGCATGCCGCTGGAACGTGAAAAGAGCAGCATCACAGTGGACTGGCGCAGCCGCAAACAGCGGGCGAAAGAGCTGATTCAATCCATCGGGGCAAACATTGATCCAGACAGGCTTGCCGGAACGCTAAGCATGGCGGAACAGCAGGTCGTGGAGATTGCCAAGGCGATCGGAGCAAAGGCGCGCATTCTGCTGATGGATGAGCCTACCGCCCTGCTCTCCGAGCGGGAGACAGAGAAGTTGTTCGCGTTGGTGAAACGTCTCCGCTCTGAAGGCGTTGCCATCATCTACATCTCGCACCGGCTGGAGGAGATTCTTACACTCGCCGATCGCATCACCGTCCTGCGCGATGGCGAGACCATAGCCTGCTGCAATGCCTGCGATGTCGATCGCGCGAAGTTGATTGAGCTGATGGTCGGCCGATCGATCGAATCGGTCTTTCCCAAACGGTCGGTCGTTCCCGGTGAGGTCGCCATTGAGGTGAAGGGGCTCAACAATCCGGAGGTTGGGCTGCACGACATCTCGTTTTCGGTGCGCAAGGGAGAGATCTTCGGCCTGGCCGGCCTGGTCGGCTCGGGCCGCACCGAGCTTGCACGGACGCTCTTCGGCATTACTCCAGTACATACAACGATCACCTTGCACGGACGCAAGATCACGATCGGCAGTCCCGCCCAAGCCATTGCGAATGGTCTCGGCTATCTGCCGGAGGACCGCCGCCAGCATGGTGTGATTCTGGACATGAGTATCGCCAGCAATATCACACTCGCCAGCCTGAATGAGGTCGCTAAGCGCGGCCTGCTGGACAGCACCCTGGAACAGTCGGTCGCAGAGGGATATCGCACCAGCCTTCGCATCAAGGCGCCAGCCACCGATACCGTGGCTGGAGCACTCTCCGGCGGAAACCAGCAGAAGGTGGCGTTGGCGCGTTGGCTCGCCATCAAGCCGGGGATCATGATCCTGGATGAACCGACGCAAGGCGTGGACGTAGGTTCCAAGTCAGAGATCCATGAACTCATCGTGGAGTTCGCGGAGCGCGGTATGGCGGTCATCCTCATCTCTTCGGAACTGCCGGAGGTGCTGGGGATGAGTGATCGCATTGGAATCTTTCATAACGGCACCATCGTCGCCACGCTCAACCGCGAAGAAGCCACGCAGCAAAAGGTGATGTCGCTGGCCTTCGGCCACGAGGTAGAAGCATGAAGGCGTACGCACGTGAGCTTGCCGTAGCTGCAACCATTCTGCTGGTGCTGGCACTGCTGGCAACGACCACACACGGCTTCTTTACTGTCGACAACCTCTCTGACCTGTTCCTCGCCAATGTCCCGGTCCTTATCGTTTCTCTCGGTATGACCCTTATCATCCTGACCGGGCAGATCGATATCTCCGTTGGGTCCGTCTTTGCTGTCTGCAGCATTGTTACGGGGGTGGCCGCACGCGCAGGTCTGCCGGTCCTGGTGGCGATGTTGATTGCCAGCGTTGTCGGCGCCCTTCTCGGTTCGTTCAACGGAGCTCTAGTCGCGTGGATGCGCATGCCTTCCATCGTTGTGACGCTGGCATCGATGGTGGCTATTCGCGATGGCCTCCGCTGGCAGACGCAGGGCGCATGGGTCGGAGATCTTCCGGGGAGCTTCCAGAGATTCGGTCTCTCGCAGACGATTTATACCGTTCTCATGCTGGTAATTGCAGCGCTGCTCGTCGTTGTCTTTATCGTGGGGTTGCGCTACTTCCGAGGTGGACGAAATATCTTCGCGACCGGCTCGAACGAAGCTGCGGCACGTATCCTCGGCATCGACACCAACCGAGTGCTCTTCTCCGTCTTTGCCATCACGGGTCTGCTCACCGGCTTCTCTGCCGCGCTCAATGCGGTGCGCTTCAACCAAATTCCGAGCAACTCTGGCATTGGGCTGGAGCTGAAGACAATTGCCGCCGTGGCGGTCGGCGGAGCGACCATTACCGGCGGCTCCGGAACGATTGCCGGGACGGTACTTGGCGTCGTTCTGCTCGGCATCATCGGGCCAGCGCTTACCTTCCTCGGCGTTAGCGCCTACTGGGAGCGCGCGATCCAGGGACTTATTATTCTGGCGGCCGTTTCGGTCAATGTCCTGAGCCACTATCGGAGGAGGCAGGTGAGCCATGCTTAAGCGCCTGCATATCTCTGCTGCGGAAGTTGCTCTGGTTGCGGCATTGGTGCTCGAGTGCATTTACTTCAGCGTTGCGGCACCCAGCTTCGCAACCTGGGGAAACATCTTCGAGATCGTCCGCTTCTCGGTCGAGCTCGGCCTGCTGGTGATTGCCCTCACGCCCATCCTGATTACCGGAGGCATCGACCTCTCCGTCGGTTCCGCCATCGGGATGACCGCGGTGCTCTTCGGCACGATGTGGCATGACGGTCATCTTCCGATTGCCGCTTGCGTTGGGCTATCACTACTACTGGGTCTTGCCGCCGGCGGCCTGAATGCTCTCCTGATCGCCGGGCTGCGGCTGCCGCCGTTGATCGTAACGCTCGGTACGTTCTCGCTCTATCGCGGTATCGCGGAGGGCATCACACATGGCGCGGTGAGCTTTACCGGTTATTCCGCGGGCTTTCTCCATCTCGGCCAGGGATACTTCTGGAAGCTCATCCCCGTCCAGCTTCCGATCCTCATCGTTGTGCTGGCGGCCTATGCTGTCCTGTTGCACAAGTCCGTCATTGGCCGATCCATCTACGCCATCGGCTTCAATGCAGAAGGCGCCCGCTATGCCGGCATTCCCGTACGCAAGCGGCTGGCGCTGTTGTATGTGCTCTCCGGCGTTATTGCATCGCTTGCCGCCATAATCTACGTCGCCCATCTCGGCCTGGCGAAGTCTGACCTCGGAACCGGATATGAGCTGCAGGCGATCACCGCAGTGGTGGTCGGCGGAGTCTCGGTCTTTGGCGGCCGAGGCACGCTGCTCGGCTCGATGCTGGGGCTCTTCTTTCTCTCCGTGCTGCAGAATGGCATGCATCTGATGGCGCTGCCGTCAGAGTTGACCGGAGTCCTGATTGGCGTATTGCTGCTGGCGATCGTCGCCGTCGACCGGCTGCGCTCCACCGGCGCGTTCGGAGTCACGGCGGGCGGAGTTTCTTTGTGGAAGCGTCCAGCATTCGCTGGCGCTGTGCTCATTGCAGTTGGCGTCCTGGGCACGCTGCTCTTCCAGGCTGCCGGTCATCGCAACGGTGCGGCGGCCGCAGGACATCGCCTGACCATTGCGGTGATGCCGAAGGCCAAGGGCGATCCGTACTTCATCAGCGCGCGTGCTGGAGCGGAAGAGGCGGCGAAAGAACTCGGTGTCGATCTCATCTGGGATGGCCCGACCAGTCTCGACGCCTCGCAACAGAATGAACTGGTGGAGAACTGGATCACGCGCGGCGTCGACGCCATCGTCGTCGCCGTGGAGAACAAAGGCAGCATCTCCACCGTGCTTCGCAAGGCCCGCGCACACGGCATCGCGGTGCTGACCTGGGACGCCGACGCTGAACTGAACGCACGCGACTACTTCCTGAATCAGGCCACGCCTGTCGGCATCGCCAACGCCCTGACCGATGAAGGTGCACGTCTGCTACCGAACGGCGGACAGTTTGCCATTGTGACCGGAGCATTGAGCGCCGAGAACCAGAATGAGTGGATCGCCGATATCAAGAAGCGTGTGGCATCCGACCATCCGAACTTGCAGCTTGCCACCATTCAACCCAGCGACGACGATCGCGACAAGGCCTTCAATCAGACTCAGGTCATCCTCAAGGCTTATCCGCAGGTGAAGCTGGTTGTCGCTATCTCCGCACCTGCGGTTCCGGGAGCGGCAGAGGCGGTCGCACAGGCGGGGCGCGCAGACGTCAAAGTCATCGGGCTCTCGCTACCATCCATCTGCCGCACCTATCTGCACGATGGGTCGGTGCAGACGATCTTCCTCTGGAATACGCAGGATCTTGGATATCTGACGGTCTATGCGGGGGCGTTGAAGGCGGAGAAGAAGATCCCGGCTGGAGCCAAGAATGTGCACGTTGGCCGGTTGGGGAATCTGGAGATCAGTGGGTCGGAGATTATTCTCGGCAAGCCACTGCTGATTGATAAGAACAACGTCGACAGCCTGCATTTCTAGAGAACCCCATGCACTGGGTGCCCATCCATTACGACAAGTGATGGCCGGGAATTCGGGTGAAGCGCGAACCGCCTTTCGTTCGTCATTTCGTGGCGATCGAAGGGATCGGAGAAATCTGCTTTGCGGATTTCCCTGAGATGACTGCGCAGCTCTTCTCTTTGAGGTTTTCCAGATGGACTTAGACCAAGGGCGCTGCCGGCGATACTTGGATATTCCGCATCAACGGTGGTTCAGCGCTGCCACCTCCCCTGACCGGTAAATTATCGAGAGAACGATATCAACTGCCTTATCTCTTAATATTCTCTTGTTTTTCGTTGACAAGGCGTCATTGCTTTGAATAGATTCAGCAATCGAATAGATAACGATAATCATTTTGTGGCACAAAATGATCGAGCTCAACGCTGACGCGAAGAGGCATGACCCATCAAGCCCCATGCGGTTTGTCGTTGCACGGAGAGATTAAATGGATAATAAGAACGCAAATTTAGGTGGGTGTGCTGAACTGATTCGGTTGGCCCACGTCTACAGAGTCTTCGTTGGATCCGTCATCATACTGCTGTCTGCAGCCGTGTCCTTCGGGCAAGCATCCTCCGCCATTCGCGGTAGAGTTGCTGATCCATCTGGAGCCGTTGTTCCACATGCCCAGGTCCTCGTCCGCAGCTTGGATACCGGGGTCGCAAAGCGAACACAGACCACAGGGGCTGGGGAATACTCCATCCCCTTTCTTCCGGTTGGCAAGTATGAAGTCCGCGTGGATGCAGCTGGCTTCCGGGCGTCACTTCAGACGAATCTCACGCTGACCACGAATCAAACTCTTGACGTAAGCTTCAGCTTGCAGCCGGGCGAAGTCACAGAGATAGTGAATGTAGATTCCTCTGCTCTGGTCCTGGACTATGACAAGGCCGACCGCGGAGATCTGATTGAAGCAAAACGCATCGCCGAACTGCCCGTAAACAGTGGCAATACCTTCAATCTGGCCACTTTGAGTGCCGGCGTCACATCGACCACGATCGGACAGCGCTACGACAATCAGAGCGCGCAATCTTTGGCAATTCACGGCGGCACCGTTGAGTTCAATGTCGATGGAGTGACCAACTACAGCCTCACAGGCGGCCAGAACTATGCGTTTCCGCCACCCACGGCAACGGTTCAGGAATTCAAGATTACGACGAACGCATTCGACGCCGCTTCCGGACGTGCTCCCGGTGGATCTATCGATATGACGCTCAAGTCAGGCACTCAGAAGCTGCACGGCACCATCTATGAGGTCCTTCAACGTGCCTTTATGAATTCCAATACCTCTACCAACGCCGCGTTCATTCAGCAGGCGGTTGCAGCTGGAACGCCCACCTCACAATACAACAAGCCAGCTTCCTCTCAGGACCAATATGGTTTTGAAGTCGATGGTCCTGTCATTATTCCCAAGCTTTGGGGGCCGGAAAAGAAGACCTTCTTCACCATTTCGTACGAGAAGTTTTATGGGCGGGGCATCGGGAATCTGACCGCTTCCGTTCCTCTTCCAGCCATGATCAACGGCGACTTCAGTTCGCTGCTTACAGCAAACGGTGGAACGTACAACCAGCCCATCTATGACCCCACATCGGAAGCAGCCTGTACGGCGAATAACACCGACAACGGTACATATGCGAACGGTAAGCCACATACATGCCGGTATCAGTTTGGATATGGGCCCGGAGGCGCTCCGGGGTCGCAGGGAAATCCGGTTCTTACCGGCCGCGCAAATGTTATTCCAATTGGGAAGCTAAACCC
>JAEKKE010000054.1 GCA_019510535.1 Acidobacteriota bacterium | reverse complement strand
CATCAGCTTCCGCGCCAGCTCCGCATCCCGTTGCTTAATCGCGTTGAAGATGGGCTTGTCGACTCTTTCATTGGGGGATGGCAGGTGCAGGGGATTGTCATTCTGCGCAGTGGAACGCCGTTTACACCGGTCGTGTCGGGTGACGTGGCAAAGACGGGCGTTGGCAGCCAGAGGCCGAATCTGAACCCCGCAGGAGGTTCGACAAGCTTCAAGAAGTCATTGACGAAATGGTTCGATACCTCGCGCTACGTGGTTGCTCCCACAGGAACCTATGGCAATGTGAGAGCCAATACGCAGCGCAGTGACATGTTCCGTCAATACGATGCATCGATCTTCAAGAACTTCGCCCTTCCCGGCGAAAGCATTCTGTCGTTCCGTGCGGAGTTCTTCAATGTGTCGAATACGACCAGCTTCGCAGCTCCGAATGCGACCATCGATGCAACGGCTGGAGGGCAGGTCAGCGCAACTGCGGTGAATCCTCGCAGCATCCAGCTTGCACTGAAGTATCGGTTCTAACGAAGAAGGCCGCCTGCGACATACGCGGGCGGCCTTCGTATGGACTAAGACAACAACTTCGTTAGGTCAAAGCTTTCAGGCGGCGAGGCGCAGTTGTCTTAATGGGCTTTTCTGAAGGGCGCTTCGTGCGCAAATGCTCGTGCAGGACGCGCTCAGACTCACGCTGGCGACCTCTGAGTAAGAGATTGTTGGCATCGTTCAGGTGGTCCGTCATCAGCTTCCGCGCCAGCTCCGCATCCCGTTGCTTAATCGCGTTGAAGATGGGCTTGTGAAATGCGAGCGTGTGTTCCAGCTCAACGAGTTGTGATGTCACCAGCATGACGTTGAGCATGGCCCGATGGATGAGGTGAAACAGGCGCTCGCTCAGGCGATTGCCCGAGGCAATGAAGATGGCGCGGTGAAAGAGAAGGTCCGAAGCGACCATTTGAAAGTGGTCGCCTTTGCTGTTTTCGAAGTCGTCGAGAGATTGCTTGAGGAGCGCGATATCGGCCGAGTTGGCATGCTCGGCGGCGCGTGCCGCCAGTGCCGGCTCCATGATCAGACGCATCTCCATCAGTTCCTGCCACGAGATGTCGTCCAGCAGGAAGAGGAACTCCATCGGTACGGCCAATACGGAAGAAGCGTCGGGGTTCAGATAGCTGCCGTCGCCAACTTTCTGTTGAATGACGCCCATGATTTCCAGGACCTTGAGCGCCTGTCGAAGAGACGACCGCGCAACACCGAAGTGCTGTGCGAGTTCACGTTCAGAAGGTAGCTTCGATCCTGGTGAGAGCAATCCATCGCTCAGCATTTGCTGAAAACGAAGGATCAAGAGATGAGTGACATCTCCTTTGTCCTTGCCCCCGGGCGCCGCCAGAGACAATCTCGTTTTACTGCGTCCACGCATGTCGTAATGGTGCACGAAGAATCCCGGTGCAGCAAGCATTCTTCTGCCAAGGCCCGGAAAGAGCTTGACAGGGATTCTCTAATGGTACTACCTTTGGCGCATTCGAAATACCTCGCATAAAGGGGATGTAATGCAGCTCAACAAACTCAGCCAGGTGGCTTTTGTGTTGGCGGCGTCTGCCGGGGTCGTGAGTGCTCAGGGCACAGTTCCCGCGCCGTTACCGGCGTCGAGTGAAAAGCCGGTTGCCATTTCTGTGGATCTATCCAAGCCGATTGCGCCCAATAAGCCGATCTATAGCTGGTTTGGTTATGACGAGGGCAACTACACCACCATGCGCGATGGAAAGAAATTGCTGCGGGAGCTGCGGGACCTCAGCCCGGTGCCGGTTTACATCCGCGCGCATCACTTGCTGACCTCGGGCAACGGAGTGGCGGAGCTGAAGTGGAGCTCGACCAACATCTACAGTGAAGACGCCAACGGCAAGCCGGTCTATGATTTCAAGATCATCGATGGCATCTTCGACGAGTACAAGGCCGCCGGTGTGCGGCCGATGGTGGAACTCGGCTTTATGCCGAAGGATCTGGCAGCGACGCTTCCGGACCGGAAGGAATATCAGGTCCACTATCCGAAGAGCGCAATCTCCGGCGCTTCCAACAATCCTCCAAAGGACTACAAGAAGTGGGGCGAGCTGGTGCGTGTGCTGACCGACCATCTCGTCGAGCGCTACGGCCGTGAGACTGTCCTGCAGTGGTACTTCGAGGTGTGGAACGAGCCCGATATCGACTACTGGCATGCAACGCCGGAAGACTACTGGAAGCTGTATGACTATGCTGTTGCCGGTGTACGGTCTGCGCTGCCCGGCGCCAAGGTCGGCGGGCCTGCGACCACCAGCCCGCGTTCAGACAAGGCGCAGAAGTTTCTACAGAACTTTCTCGAGCATGTGAACACGGGTAAGAGCGCGGCAACGGGCAGCGTGGTGCCTTTGGACTTTATCTCCTTCCACGTAAAAGGGCAGCCCACCATTACCAACGGCCACGTGCAGATGGGCATCGATCGGGAGTTGAAGGATGCGGATCGCGGGTTTGCGACGATCGCCTCGTTTGCGAAGTTCAAGAACCTGCCGATCATTCTGAGCGAAGCGGATCCGGAGGGATGCGCGGCGTGCTCCAGCAAGGTCAATCCGGCAAACAACTATCGCAACGGCACGCTCTATCCCGCATATACAGCGGCGGCGTATAAGGCGCTCTTCGAGCTGCAGGACAAGCACAAGGTTAACCTGATCTCGATGTTGAGCTGGTCGTTTGAGTTTGAAGACCGGGAGTACTTCGAGGGCTTCCGTTCGCTCTCTTCGAATGGAATCAACAAGCCCGTTCTCAATCTCTTCCGCATGCTTGCCCTGATGGGGCCTACCCGGGTGGCGACATCGAGCGACGGAAAGGTGCCGCTGGAGAGCCTGGTGGCGAGTGGTGTGCGGGAAGCCGCCGACGTTGATGCGATGGCAACCACCGGAACGCGTCGTGCCGATGTGCTGCTGTGGAACTATCATGATGCCGATGAGCCGGCTGCCGCGACACCGACCAGTGTTTCTATTGCCGGACTTCCGGCGACGGCAAAGCGCGTGCTCGTCAAACACTTCCGCATCGATGCCAATCACAGTAACGCATACACCGTGTGGAAGGCGATGGGATCGCCGCAGCACCCAACCTCGGAACAGTATGCTGAACTGGTGGATAAGGCTGGCCTGCAGCTTCTCGACTCGCCTGTCTGGATGGATGTGGTGAACGGGCAGATCAAGATCAGCACGGAGCTGCCGCGCGAGTCCATCTCGCTGCTGCAGGTGAGCTGGTAAAGGTAAAGGCGACGACGATGGCCACGACCATGCGGAGCGAGCACAACCGTCTGCTGGAGACGCGCTGGTACTACATCGTACTGGTGACGGCGGCCATCGCCATCAGCTACTTCGACCGGCAGACGATTTCGGTGGCGATTGCCGCCATCCAGCGTGCAATACCGATATCAGAGCAGCAGTTTTCCTATCTGCAGACAGCATTTCTACTGGCATACGCGGTGATGTATGTCGCCGGCGGCCGGCTTCTGGATCGCATCGGTACGCGGCGTGGATTCCTGCTGATTATGCTGTGGTGGTCGTTGGCATGTGCCCTTCATGGATTCGCGCGCAACTTCACCTGGTTGCTGGGTATGCGGTTCCTCCTGGGCATGGGCGAAGGTGGAGCATTTCCGGCTGCGACCCGTGTTGTTGCGGAATGGGTGCCGCGCGAGCAGCGTTCGACCGCGATGGGACTGATCAATGCCGGCACGGCATTCGGCTCCGTACTGGCGCCGCCGTTGATTGGAGCCCTCATCCTCAATACCGGGTGGCGTTCCGTCTTCTTTGTCGCCGGTGCTCTCGGCATGGCGTGGACCCTCTGGTGGGCGCTGCGCTACCGCAATAATCCGGCCACATTGACGATGAGTACGCAGGATGCACGCCTGCTGGCGGAGAAACTGTCTCTGCGCGAGATTGTAGGGGTTCGCAGTGTGCGGGTGCTGGTCTTCGCCAAGTTCATGAGCGATTCGGCATGGTTTTTCCTGCTCTTCTGGTTGCCGAAGTATCTCTATGATGCACGTGGCTTTGATATAAAACACGTCAGTTATTACGCATGGATTCCTTACGCTGCGTCCGGTGTGGGCAGCTTTCTGGGCGGATACCTTTCCGCTCAGCTGTTACGACGCGGGCGCTCACTCAACTTCTCGCGCAAGCTGGTGCTTGGGATCAATGCGGCGACCATGCCAGTGGTGATGCTGGTGCCTTTTGTTCCGGTAAGTGCTGCGATCTTCCTCTTCAGCCTCGCCTTCTTCTCGCAGCAGTCATGGTCGGGGTTGATCATGACTATTCCCGCGGATGTCTTTCCGCTTTCGGCGGTCGGGACTGTCGCCGGACTGGTTGGCTTCGGTGGATCGATGGGCGGAGCGATCTTCGGCATCATTGCGGGGCGTATGTTGCAGCACGGCTTCAGCTATACGGCGTTATTTTTCCTTGTCGGTACCTTCCACCTGATCGGCTTCCTGGCTCTGGCATGGCTGGGAGGCAGGATTCAACCACTTCGTTCAAAAGACCTCCGGGAGATAGAGAGCCTCGCATGAAGATCACTGAAGTCCGTACACGTGTCGTGCAATGGGAAGGTGAGACGGTTCCGTTGCCCCCGCATTTCTGCACCAACCCCATGGATCTGGTCAGCTTTCGGCAGGCATCGATGGGTAACTTCGCTTTTCATGGATGGGTGTTGGTAGAGATCTTTACGGACAACGGTCTTGTAGGACTTGGCAACGCGGCATTGTCGCCCCTGGTGACCAAGACTCTGATCGATACTTATTTGCGGCCTCTGGTGATCGGTGCTGACCCCTGGGATGTCGAGTTCCTATGGCAGCAGATGTATCGGCGAACGCTGGCTTTTGGACGCAAGGGGGTAGCGCTGACAGCGATTTCGGCGGTGGACATAGCGCTATGGGACCTATTGGGGAAGGATGCAAAGCAACCGGTCTTCCGTCTGCTGGGCGGACGCACCAAAGACCGGATTCCTGTCTATGCCAGCCGCCTTTATGCGATGCCTATCCCTGAGCTACGCGCTGAGGCCCAGCGCTATAAGAATGAGGGCTACAAAGCGATGAAGCTTCGCTTTGGTTGGGGACCGCTGGATGGCGCGGAGGGCATGCAGAAGAACCTGGAACTCATCCGCACGGTGAGAGAAGTAGTCGGAGACGGTGTCGATATTATGGCCGATGCTTACATGGGATGGACGCTGGACTACGCCAAGCGGATGCTGCCGCTGCTTGAGCCATTCCATCTGCGCTGGCTGGAAGAGCCTGTTATCCCCGATGACACCCGCGGGTATAAGGAATTGAAAGCGTATGGCCGGGTCCCGATCGCGGGTGGCGAGCACGAGTTCACCGTCTTCGGTTTCCGCGAGCTCCTGGAGAATAACGCTCTCGACTACATTCAATTCGACACCAACCGCGTCGGCGGCATCAGCCAGGCGCGGAAGATTTCAGCTCTGGCAGAGTCATTCCAGATCCCGGTCGTGCCGCATGCGGGACAGATGCATAACTATCATGTCGTGATGGCGAGCCTGAACTCGCCGATCGCCGAGTTCTTCCCTAAAGTAGATGTCGAGGTTGGGAACGAGCTGTTCTGGTACATCTTCGATGGCGAGCCGGTTCCGACAGATGGTCATATCAATCTGGATGAGAGTAAGCCGGGACTCGGTCTGACGGTCAACGAAGATTCACTCCGACAGTTTCACGTGATTGGATAGACGATGGCTCTTCATCTGGTTCAGCTCACAAATGGAGTTCAGCGCCGGGTCGCACGTGTCGATGGCGACGGACTGATGTGCCTCAGCAACGTGTCATCCGTGTACGATCTGGCGCGTGATTGTGTTCGCGCACGACAGTCTCTTGCGGTGTATGCCGAAGCACTCGATGTGGATGCGACGTTACGGTATGAACCGATCTACGCAGGGCAGTCGGAGTGGCGTCTGCTGCCGCCGGTGGATGTGCCGGGGAATCCGTCGCGCTGCATCGTCTCCGGAACTGGTCTTACGCACCTGGGCAGCGCCGCATCGCGCCAGGCCATGCATGCAATGCAGGCTGAGGCGATGACAGACAGCATGCGCATGTTTCAGTGGGGGTTGCAGGAAGGGAACCCCGGAAAAGGAAAGGTCGGCATTGCTCCGGAGTGGTTCTACAAAGGAACCGGCACGATGGTGCGGGCTCATCTTCAACCGTTAGATGTGCCGTTTTATGCCGAGGACGGTGGTGAAGAGGCTGAGGTTGCTGCCATTTACTTCATTGACGATGAGGGCACGCCGCAACGGCTGGGGTTCACGGCGGGCAATGAGTTCTCAGATCATGTCTTCGAGAAGAAGAACTATCT
>JAEKKE010000053.1 GCA_019510535.1 Acidobacteriota bacterium | reverse complement strand
CCTGGGTACTGCGCATCACGCAGGCCGTTCCTTACCGGTTCGGCGACCTGGCTTGTAAATGCATTCTCGATACCAGGACAGGGGAACGCATCGGAGGCGTCGACTTTTCCATCCCCCGCGACCAGATCACGACAGACTACAGCATCGTGGCAAGCTTCCACTCTGATGTCACGGACGGGCCGGTCGTGGTGATCGCAGGCATTGGCCCCATGAGCACCGAGGCTGCTGCGGAGTTCACCACCTTGACCGAGCGTTCCGCTGAATTGTTCAGCCACGCACCGAAGGGATGGAAGGGCGGTAACGTGGAGGCGGTGTTGGCCACCGATGTTGTCAACGGCATTCCCGGACATACTCGCATCCTGAAAACAGCCTTTTGGTAACTAGTCCGTAGCATCCCCGGAGAGGAGTGCAGCGGCGTTTTCATTGCGGAAAACGCCCATAGATGCACAAGCCTGCCCTACCCTACAGAAAAAACGCTCTAAGCGCCTGAAAATGCTGCTCCTACTCCTGTAAGTAGCAGGTAAAAGACCTATCGCATCGAGTTCGTCGTTCTCTAGGCTGCTCAAGAATCCGCACAAATCAATTTCCATACCGCAGATTCAGGAGAAGTCCGTGCAAATCGCTAATCTCGTTACAGGATCCATGATCGTAGCCGCTGCTCTGGTGTTGACCGCAACCGGCAAAGCCTGCGCACAAGGGAGCCATCCGTTACGTGCTGGCGCAGCCATGGCCGACATTACGCCAAAGCCGGGTGAGTTGAAGCTCAAAACAGACACGATCCGCGATCATCTCTTTGCCCGCGCCATTGTTGTGGACTCCGGCGATAGCTGCGCGGTGCTGATTGGTGTGGACCAAGGCGCGATCCGTAAGGACATGTATGACGCAGCTCTTCCACGTGTTGCTTCTGCAACAGGATGTGCGAAGGAGAATATCCTGATTGCCGCCACGCACACGCACAGTGGATCGACGGACGGGTTTGGGGGCGCTCCCTCATCTACCACGGCAGCGGACGGAATCGTCAGGGCTGCCACTGATGCCAAGGCGAAGCTTGCCCCTGCGATGATCGGCTATGGACGTGCGAACGTTGACCTGAACGTAAACCGGGATCTCTTCAATAGCAAACTGGAGTGGAGACAGGAGCCAAATCCGCAGGGTGTGTCGGACAAAACTCTATCGGTTGTCGAGTTCATCGGGGCCGACTATGTTCCGATCGGGGTCTACATGAACTACGCCATGCACCCGATCAACTTCTATCTCTCGGGTGTTATCAGCGCCGACTTTCCAGGCGAAGCCTCGCGCACCATTGAAGAACATTTCGATCACAAGACAGTGGCGATTTTTACCCAGGGAACATCCGGCGATCAGAACCCGGCGTTGCGGGAGAACTTCCTGACGGCATTCCGTGGAGAGACCGCTCCGGGGACGGAGACCGTTGCAGCTCCGCCCCCGCCACCGGCTCCGCCGAGCAACTTCAATCCAGCTGCTGCTTCATCCGGTCTGAGACCCGTGCCCGATCAAAACCTCGCCGCGTATCGGAAAGCGATCGACCGCACCAGTGCAGACGTCGCAATGATGGGAGTCCTGATTGCAGAGAAGACACTCTACCTCATGCGTCATGACATCAAGCCGGTCTCGGAAGCTCGCATCTGGGGTGGTCAGGAGAAGTTCACCTGCCCTGGACGCGATCGCCTCGATACGGATAATCCAGTTCGCGAGAATGCGATGCCACCCTATAAAGATGGGGCCGACGTGAATCTGATGGTCAGCCTGGTGCGTATTGGGGATATCTACTTCACCGGCATCAATGGTGAGGTCTATACGAACATTGGGCTCAAGATTAAGGGAGCTGCGGCGGCTAATAAGCTCATTATCTCGACGCTGACGAATGGCGGCGCAAACTCCGGCTACATCTATTCGGATGATGCCTACAGCCATCTGTCATTTCAGGTCATCGGATCCAGGTTGAAGCCCGGCTGCGCCGAGAACAAGATCACAGATGCGGCCCTGGAGCTCATGCGCAAATCCGATCGCTAGAACATTTTCCCCGTAGCTGCAGATTAGGGCTTCCGTATCTATGGGCGTTTTCCGCAATGAAAACGCCGCTGCACCCTTCCGGGCTAGCCGGCAACAAGGAAAATGCTCTCCGAGACATGGAAGCGCCCTTGTACGCGAACACCATTCGGCGATTTTCCCCGTCGGGATTCGGCTTTACCTCTTGAGGAAAGGAACAGAGGGATTCCGCGGCACGCCATAGGAGTGCTGCAAGGAGCTTATGATCAGATCGGGCCGATCCAACTGTATCCAGTGGCCGCTCCTTTCCGCAATGATGTGCTCGCCGATGCTGGAGAGTGAAGCCAGCTTGCGATGCTCCCTTAGCTCTGACCCGCTTGCATTCTCGGCAGAAATCACGGTCAACGAAAGATGACTCAGCGGTGCGTAGGGAATTTCAGTCACGCACCGAGGGAGTTGAGAAAGATACTGGGCCAGAGTCTCAAAACTCTGCGGGCGCGACCAGTGTGCGCGAACCGCAGGCAACAGTTCGTGCGGCATCTTGCTGACCTCTGCCGTGACGCGTGCGATAACGCTCCCGCCGCCGCCACTTGCCATGCGTGCGATCCACTTCGGTAATGTTCGCGCTCCTGCCGACAGCAATATCAAGGAAAAACGAACCACACCTGCTCGCGCCAGCCAGGCGCCGCGTCTTGACAACCTGGCGCCGAGTGCCAATCGTTCCTTACCTTCGGGGGGTAGCGTGCTCCAATGCTCACAGTCGATTGGATCCAGCAGCAGAAGCCCCGCCACACGATCGGGGTTGCGATAGCAGTACGCACGAGCAATCAAACTACCGAAGGAATGGGCAACCAAAATGAACGGTCCAGAGATGTCAAAAGAGTCAAGCATCGTCTCGAATTCGGATACTAAATTGCCGATCGTGCGCGGCGTGTGGGCCGCCTCGCTCCACCCGAAGCCTGCGCGGTCATAACTGATCACGCGCGTAAACTGCGCTAACTGCGATTGCACGGCTCTCCAGCTCAGCGAAGAAGTTGCGATACCTGACTCCAGGACGATCGTGGGCGTGCCTTCACCTTCCGAATAGACATGGAGGCGGCGATTCTGTACTGGAACAAGCATGCCCGGTGCAGGATAGAGTCGGCGATCAATCGCTGAACCTATCACTTGAAAGAGTGCCCCAATAAGCAATATGGCCAAGGGCACTGCTATCGCCCAAAGTAGGATGCTCACTGTCTCCCTCCTGCTCTATGGGATGCAGTATGGATGAATCCCAAACACCAGGATTATGAGTCCATTTCAAGATTTTCGGATCGTAACTGCCTAACGCTCGCCTCGAGCTTTGCGGTGAGTTCCGCGGGCTCCGCACCTTCCTCGATGAAGACAGGCTCGCCTACGTGCACCTCGAGTTTTCCTGAACGGAACCATCGAGTCTTGCCTCTGCGCATCTCCCCCAGCCCAATCAATGCTACCGGCACAACAGGCACGCGCGATTGCTGCGCCAGCAGGCCGATTCCGGGCCTAAACGGTTGTAGCTCCCCATCGGGGCTCCGAGCCCCCTCGGGAAAGATCAGTACGGAGTAACCTCGATCCATTGCCTCGCCTGCATGGGCAAAACTTTTCCGGAACCCACGCAGCCGCGGCAGAGGAAATACATTGAACAATGCCGTCACCAGCCAATACCCCACTGGTGCGAGTAGATTCCGAAGTGTGCTCTGCTGGTTTTTTCCCCTGCGAAGGTCCAGAAGAACCTCGGCGGACATTGCAATTGCAACCCGCTGCCGCAGTCTTGCCGGTAGTGCATATAAGATCAGTGCGCCATCGTAAGCGGTCACATGATTCGCAATCACCAACACTGGGCCTGGCGGCAGCTCCGCCTCACGTACTACTCGAGGTGCGGCGAGCAACCATGTCAGGGGCCGCATCACGAGTTCGATAAAAGCGATGCGAACGGCATGAATCGGCCAACTCCATGGCCACCGCGAAAGCGAAAGCCGAGATACATCGCGCTCGTCTAGCGACGCCGTCTGAGGAAGGGATACAGCAGCGGGCACTTGACCGGGACTCACCGAAGCAGGACCGCTCTCACCCGCGATATGAGCTGCCTTCACTTCAGAGGAAGTCCCTGCCTTCCGCTCCAGTAATGCCCGCAGATCGCCCAGCGTCTCCACTCCGGCGATAACATCATCCTCAAGCTCGAAGGCCCACCGGTGCTCAAGCGCCGATTGCAACTGCACGCGACCTAGACTGTCCAGGTGGAGATCCTCCGACAGTCTTAGATCGTCGCTGATACCTGCAATAGATTCGCCGGTGATCTCCGCAATTAGATTGAGTAGCGCATCGGCTTCTGCTGCGGTCTGCCTGGAGTTCGAGAGCGTTGCACGAACCCACTCTGCTACCTCTCTGCGCAATAGCTTTCCCGTCGAAGTGTATGAGAACCGCGGATTAGGCCACCGCAATGCTCGTCGAATGTGCTGATACTCTGCCAGCTCGCGGTTTGCCTGACCGACAAGTACGTTCAGGTCGGAATCACCCGCTGAAAGGAGCACGACTGCAACCGGCTCCGGACCGCGGATGGTCTCATATGGCACTACGACGCATCCGCGTACTCCGGGCAGCTTCGTCATCGCCGCTTCAAGATCCGAGGGGTACACGTTCATCCCTGCACCGGTGACGATGACTTCTCCCTTTCTGCCAAGGAACCGCAGTTCGCCCGACTCATTCTCCGTCGCCAGATCGCCAGTTGCCAGCCACTCTGTCGGGCGCTGTCGCAAGGCGCCTCCCTGCCACGTCGCTGTTGCCAGCATGTCCCCGCGCACAAGAATTTCGCCCTCGTCGCTGATGCGGACCTCTCGACCTGGTAGAACTTTTCCGATTGTTCCGTGTCCGATGCGAAACGGATGATTGAGCGTCACAAGGGCGGTCGTCTCTGTCATGCCATAACCCTGAATCAGCGCGAAACCAAGCCTGTTCCAGAAATCTTCCAGATCGGCAGGTAATGTCGCTCCTCCCGAGATGGCCGCCCAGAACTTCCACCCGAAAGCGCGATGCACCTGCCGGAAGCGCCACCATCGCTTCCAAACCGAGAGATCTTTTGCTCGTTCCAGGTCTAGTGCGAGCGAACCATAATGCTCCAGCAGATGCATCCGAAGTAGATGCAACACGCGCGGTACGGTGACCAGCACGGAAATACGTTCACGATGTATCAGCTCGATCATCCGCGACGGCTCGAACTGTTCACCAAAGTGGACCTCGGCGGCCAGCAGGGAAGGGATCCACATGCCCATGAACTGGCCGAAGACATGGCTCAGCGGCAGGGTGTGCAGAAACCGCAGTGGATGCACCCACCGCTCGTAGCTCAGGTATTTGGCAATTTCGGTCTCAATGGGCTGCAGGCTTGCAAGAACATTGCGATGCGTAAGAACAATTCCCTTCGGCTCCGCAGTTGTGCCCGATGTAAAGACGATCTCAAACGGCGTGTCCCCATTGACGGCATCGCTCACCGCGAACATCGGTGTGGCGGGCAACTGCGCGTTTACTTCTGAGAACAACAATCGCGGAACATCGCTGTCCATGGAGGCCAACCGGCCGCGATCGCCCACGATAAGCTTCGGCGAAACATCTTTTACGACGCGGTTGGCGAACTCGGTCGGGCCTGCCGCGTCTAATGGAACCGCGATCACTCCCCGCAGCAAACAGCCGAAGAAGACGCCCAGCCATTCCGCCGAGTTCTCACTCCAGAGCACAACTCGTTCACCTGGAGCTATTCCGTGGCGCTCCAGTTCGGCAGCAAACCGGCCGGCAAGCTCTGCGAGCTCGCCATACGTTGTCGGATAGCGCCGATTGCCTCGATAAGCAACCACCGCAGTCTGCGCAGCGTGCTGGCGAAATTCCTCAACGAGGCTAGCCAGATGAAATCGCACCCCGCCATGATATCCGTCTCTCTTGTCGGAGAATGAAAAGCGATGCGCGAAGCGCGATACCCACGCTCTAGCGAACAAGTTTGCCGGGGACCCATTCTTCGCGGTTTATGGCGAAGAATGGGGCAACGAGTGTCTACTGCTTCCGAAGATGTCGATACGCCTTAGAGCGATCGGCGTGCCTCGGCTTCGGGTTTGTCGCTCCCGAGGAGCACGTCGAGCCTGTACTCCGCGAGCGCAGCGGCCTTCAGGGCCTCCTCGATCGTCTTGCTTAACTCCACGATTGCGCTGCGGTCTGGCACGGCCTTGTCGGCCAACTTCCGCAGGACTGGCAGCTGGAGCCACCAAATCAACTCCTCGTAGGATTCTTTGACGAAATAGGTACGCCCTTGTGCCTCGTGTACGCCGG
>JAEKKE010000052.1 GCA_019510535.1 Acidobacteriota bacterium | reverse complement strand
GCCAGAGGTTCGAGAGCCGGCTCCGGCAAAGGCGCCACGACCGCAGGCGCCGGATGGTCAAGCACCATCAGTTGATGGGTGCCGGTGGGGATGACCAGCAGCTCGGGCTCGTCGGTCTCCTGCTGGTAGTAGTCCTTCAGCTTGCGGCGTAGGCGGGAGATATGGACACGGACCGACGCGTCGGTCGTGGAGTCGAAGTTGCTGTGCCGGCCGAGCGCCTCTGTGGCGATGGCATACTCGCTCACACTCTCAAAGCGATGTTCCCACAGGTATTGCAGTAACTTACGTTGCGTCTCAGCCCGGGCGAAGTGCGGACTGTGCAGCACCCGCTGCACATGCGCTTCGATGGCGCCGGAGGTCTCGGAAGATTCCTGAACCGGCGGCGGGAGAGTCGTGGCCATGCACGGCATTTTACGCAGGCCCGGGCGGCTTTGTCGTCAGCGAAGAAGAGCGCTTAACTGCGAGGGGTAGGTTTCGGCGGTCTCCGGCGTTCCATCAGGACGGACGCCTATGCCGTAGGTCAGGCTGTCCCCCATACACAAGATCGAAACGTTCGGAGAGATCTGTTGTGGAAGCTTCGAGCGTACCGCCGCCGCCAGCATGCCGTAGCCTTTCGCCGTCAGATGAACGCCATCAGTGCTCAGTTCAGCACTGGCTCCGCCGGCGTGCTGCAGGATGTCATGAAATGGGACAACGGCGGCGTGGTTCTCTCGGGCTACTTCTTCAATCACGGCATTGACCTGGACCACCCGCTCCAGAGGCGGCACGTTACCGTATGCTTCAGGGCGGTGGCGTTTCAGTAGCCGCGTGACGTCCGGATCATGCACGGTCACCAGAACCACGGCCGCTCCGGCGGCCTGGGCCTGTCGGACCATGGCGGTGAGATGTGCTTTCGTTTCCGGTGGCGTTAGAAACTTGGCGTCGTTCAACGCATCGTTGGTGCCGGCAAAGAGAACGACATAGGCGGGCTTGGCCTCCGCGAGCTCCTGCGCAAAACGTTTTTCGAGCTCGGCGGTATTTCTGCCGCCAAAGCCGGCGTTCACTACACGGATCTGCCCATGCATCCCAACCGCCATTAAGAGAGTGAGCAAAAAAGAAAGGCCTCGCATCGCGAAGCCGATTCTTACACAAATGCGAAGCGGGCCTCATCCTGAAAGGACGAGACCCGCTTCGGTTAGGTGTTCGTTAGAACTTGATACGCCCGCTGAAGCGGATCGTCCGGTTGCTGGTTGAGAGAACGCTGGTGATCTGACCGAAGCCGGCGTCATTCACGTTTGCGGTAGGGTTGCTCCACTGCGGCGTGTTGGTGACGTCGAACGACTCAGCCTTCAACACCACGGCAATCTCTCTCCAGATGGGAATATTGCGTGTAAGTCCCACATCCAGGTTGAAGTAGCCGGGTCCACGGATGGAGTTACGGCCGACGTTTCCATTGGCGGTCGCATTCGGCAGCTTGGTGATGTTGCCGTTATTGACGAAGTAATACGGATACGTAGTGGAACCGCTGGTGTATTTCGTTCCACTGAGTTGCAGCGGGCTCACCTGGTTGGGAACGACCGTGTCGCCGTTACCTGCTTGCGAGTTATCCGTAATCTGGAATGGACGTCCGCTGTAGTAGGTCATGATGGTGTTCATATCCCATCCACCGACGAGGTTGCCGACGATCCCCTGATTCAGGAAACGACGCCCGCGACCGACCGGCATCTGCCACACGGTCCACAGTACATTGAGGTGTTTGCGGTCGAACTGCGAATTGGCAAAGTTACGCTTCTGCAGCGCCGGAGTATTGAAGGCTACCGCTCCGAGCGTACTGTCCGCGTCGTAGTTATTCATATAGTGCGACCAGGTGTAGGCATAGCCATACTGCAACTGCGCAGAGTTACGATTGCTCAACTGCAGTTGCATGCCGGAATACTTTTCGTCTGCCCACGGAAGGACATTCAGAATAGTTCCGGTGTAGCGCTTCGCGCCACCTGGGGCGTTTGCATTGGCAAAGAGAGGACGGCTGTTCGCGCCCAGTGTACTGACGCCACCGGCATTCATATCGAGACCCACGACCTGACGCACGTGGTGCGTGCCGACATAGCCAATGTTCAGGACCAGGCCCTTGAAGAGGTCGCGATCAACAAACAGGTTCCAGGTTTCGATATAACCGCGACGCCACTTCTGCGGAGCGGTCTGTGTGGTGTAGTTGTACGGCAGCGGCACAGTACCCGACGAGATATCCGGTACACCAACGGTCGGGACGCCTGCGGCCAACGTACCGCTCGGCAGAGTATTCATTGTAGGCGCCGACGAGTTCGGAGCAGTAAGAGCACCTGCGGGAACGTAGTTATTGGTGCCCGTATTGTTCAGCGTAATCAGCGCCGGATAAGAGTCACGGAAGAAGCGGAAGTTTTCCGGATCGACCGTGAGTCCGGTACCAGAGCGAATTACAGTCTTGTCGTTGATGCGGTAGTTGATTCCGAGACGAGGCACCAGCATGCCGTGTCCTACGTCTTCTCCAGTGTCGGTCGGCACATTGCCACGGCCACCGATCAACACATTGCTGGTTGAAGGATCGAAGCGGAAGACGCCAGTATGATCGCGGTTCGCGAAGGGATAATACTCATAGCGAACGCCATAGTTGATAGTCAGGTTTGACGTAGCCTTCCAGGTGTCCTGGGCGAAGAAGCTGAAGCTCGAGAAGCGCGGGCCGTTCGGCTGGAACATCTGCACTGTCTTGCCGATCGCCTGCGGCATACCGAGAAGAAGATCGGCCACAGCACGATAGTAAGTTGGGCCGTCAGCGGTAGCGCCACTGTTATTACCGGTCACACCACCAGAGAAGGTGAACTGGCCACGCGGACCGGCATTGTTTGCCTGAAGGTGGTTGATGGCGGAGTGTACGTACTCACCGCCGAACCGCATTGTGTGGCGTCCGCGGATCCAGGAGGCATTGAGGTTGCTGACATACTGCATGTCGCGGAACTGGAATGGGTTGGACTGGATATAGTTTCCGAAGCTTGAGTTATTGGCGACGATGAAGCCGGGCGTACCAGACTGAAACGGCGTAGAACCGTTGGTACCGGAGATACCCAGCGTATCGAGACCTACGTTCGTACCATAGTCCGGAGCACGCGCAGCGAGGTTGATGCGAACGAATCCGACGTTGCCGTCGATCACGAAGTTGGGTGTAACGACATACGAGGCGCCGATACCAATGTTCTGGATCGTTCCCGGTGCGGAGCCGGGCTGACCACCATCCCAGGTATTGCCGATCGCATTGCCAAGCGCCGGAGGATCGGTGATCTGGGAGCGCTGTACGGAGTAACGACCGAAGACCGTCATCTTCGTCGTCGGGTTATAAGTCACCTTGCTGTCATACGCCGCGCGATCAAATGACAGAATCGCACCGCCGGGGTAGTTACCCGAGGTGGCACTGATCTTTTCCGTCGGCAATAGGGCAAGAATCTTCTGCGATGCAGAGCTGAGCCGCGAGCTCGGAATCACATTACCCGCAAACGCCGTCCGGCCGGAGCCGTCGGCATTGCCTGTCGTGGGATCGTAAATCGTAACTCCAGTACCAGCGAAGTTGCCTCCCCGTATGGCAGCAAGCGGCACGTTCATTGCATTGCCCGTCTTGAACTGGCGCAGAGAGACCTTGTTGTAGCCAAAGAAGAAGAAGAGCTTGTCCTTGATGATCGGACCACCGATATTTGCACCAAACTCGTTGAGGATGTTCTTCGGTGTTACCGGAGTCGTCGAAACACGCGTGAAGTACTGCCGCGCATTGAACTGCGTGATCGAGTTGTACTCCCAGGCGCTGCCGTGGAAGTTGTTCGTGCCGCTCTTGACGATAAGGTTCGCCGCGATACCGCCCGCTGCACCCTGCTCGGCGTTGAAGCTGTTGGTCACAATGTTGGCTGACTCGATCGAGTCCGTCGGCGGAATATAAGCAACGATGGACTGAAGCCACGGATATCCCACGGCTGCGCCGTCGATCTTGGTGGAGTTGATGGTGTTTGCGATTCCGTTTGCCGTCACAGCCTGGGTACGACCCGGATTACCTGCCTGCGAGTTGTTCTCTGTCGGCGGCGGCACACCAGGAATCAGACGATACAGCCCCTGGAAGTTACGGCCCGCGGTAGACGTTGTCGGCAGCTCCTGCACCTGGGTGCTGGTGATCTCGTAGTTCACGTCGGCACGATCGGTCTGCAATGCCGGAGGAGCCGTGGTGACCTCAATCTTGTCGGAAACTGCGCCCAGCGACATCGTGGTGTCGATACGGCGGGTCTGGTTGGCGCTAACCGCGACACCTTTGCTGACACTCTTGGTGAAGTTCGGCGCGGAGAAGGTTACGTCATAGGTGCCCGGCGGCAGATCGGTGAACTGGTAGTTGCCGGAGGCGTCCGTCGTGGTGGTGCGGCTAAGGCCGGTGGATGGATTCGTTGCGGTGATCTGTGCATTGGAAAGAACGGAACCGGTTGCATCACTGACAACACCAGTCAACGTTCCATAGAGTGTCTGCCCGAAAGCTTGGTACCCCCAAAAACACCCGACCCACAACAAGAACTGCAAGAGAAGAAGGCTACGTTTTTTTGACATCAGTGCATCTCCAGTGCATCTTTTGGAAGCGGACCGAACTATATGTTTACGTTTGGAAGAGTGTCAAGGCATTTGATCGAGGGTCTTTTCTACGACGACCGAAGAAAATTGAGGAAATCCCGATTTGGTTCGAGAAAATAACTTTGGTTCCGACTGCAAGCCAAATCAGCCACAATTTGTGATTTATGGGGGATTTGTGAAATAAATACACGCGCTCTCTTTTGAGGTACCTTTTCAGCTCGAATGAAACGTCCTCCATCTCCCGCTCCCAGCACTCGCACTGCTGCGCCGATTCGTGACCATAACCGTGATCTGGTTCTGGAAGTCTTGCGCTGCAATCAACCCATCTCCCGTGTCGATATCGCGCGACGATCGGGTCTGCAGCGTTCCACTGTCTCTGCTATCGTCGACGGCCTGATCGAAGAGCGCTGGATCCGCGAAGGACAGATACTGAAGACCGCGCGCGGTCGCAGGCCGACCATGCTGACGATGAACGACGACCTCGTCATCCTGGTCGCGGATGTGCGGCCAACGCAGACGATCCTCGCCGTTGTCGATCTGAATGGAAGATTTCTCGACCGCACCCTGGTGCCCGTGATCGCCAATCCCAAACAGGGTGTCGATGCCATTGCCGAAGGAATGCGGCGTTTACAGGCACAGTTTCCTGACAAGATATGTGAAGGAGTCGGCATCAGCCTCCCTGGCCGCGTCGACAAGCGATCGCAACGGCTCGCGCTGGCGCCGAACCTTCCCTGGGTTGGCTTCGATATCCGCGGCGCACTGCAGAAACGGCTGGGACTCCAGGTAGAACTGGAGAACGCCGCCAATGCCTGCATGCTGTCAGAACAGTGGTTCGGACGCCTTCAAGGAATCCGCAATGCTGTGCTGGTCACCATCTCAGAGGGCGTCGGGGCAGCGCTATTGGTGAACGGCAACCTCGTCGAAGGCGCAACGGGCATGGCGGGAGAGCTTGGACATATTCCCATTGCCGACTCCGGCCCCCAGTGCGCATGCGGACAGGTCGGCTGCTGGGAGATGTTTGCCTCTTCACGGGCGGCGCTGCGCTACTTCCACGAAAGCGCCAGTTCCAGCCAGACAGCGACAATTCAGCAGCTTCTCAATATGGAAGCCAGCGGCAACGAGAAAGCACGGGTCGCACTGGAGAAGCAGGCCAGAGGAATCGGCCGGGGACTGCGCATTGTGACGGCGACCTTTGATCCTGAAGTGATTCTCTTTGCCGGCGACATCACCTTGCGCTGGGACACCGTGGGGCCAATCGTCGCATCAGAACTCTCCACCCGCATGTTGACCGGAGCTCCACCGAAACTGATCGCACTGGCCGATGGCGAAGCAGCGCGGCTTCGCGGCGCCGCAGCAGTCGTACTGCAACGCCACACGGGTTTCAAGCGATTGACGGCACTTCGCTAGGAGTACCCATACACCGGGTGCCCCAGGTCCGGGGTCCCCGGCAAACTTGTTCGCTGGGGTGGTGTCCCTCGGGGACCTGGGTATTCGAGCGAAGCTCGAACCGTCTTTTTGTCATTTCGTGGCGACCAAAGGGAGCGGAGAAATCTGCTTCTCAACCGGTCATCCAAACCCAGAAAAGCAGATTTCTCCGCTTCGCTACGAAATGACAAACAGAAATACTAGCTGCTACACCGGCAACGTATACGGCGCTCGCTGTGTACGGCTGAGATACCGGTTGGCATCGTCATCCTTCACGAACCGCTCTTTCACCGGATCCCAGTGCAG
>JAEKKE010000610.1 GCA_019510535.1 Acidobacteriota bacterium | reverse complement strand
GCACGTTCAATGGAAAGGGTGGGAATCTCAAACCAGGTGGCAGCGGACTGCGGTCGTTCACTCATACGCTCGGTCTCCTTGTCGTTTACAAGAAGCAGCGTACTGACGTCCTACTGACAGCATCCTGTCAGTAGGTTTTGGGCTTTTTGGGTAGGCCGAGGCCTGAACCAGCCCATACACTGGGTGCCCCAGATCCGGGGGCCCCAACGAACTTGTTCGTTGGGGTGGTGTCCCTCGGGGACCTGGGCATTCGCGCTACGCGCGAACCGTATTTTGTTTGTCATTTCGTAGTGACCAACGGGAGCGGAGAAATCTGCTTCTCTACAGATGTATTTGTGGTCAGAGAAAAAGGGTCTCGCTTCGCTCAATACCCCACCCTTTGCTTGCGCAAAGAATGGGGCAACGAGGATAGTGCCTCTCATCTCGACTGAGGCTCAATTTAGGCGATTAGTACTCAGCCCCGGAATGCGCGCTTTCCAGATTCTCGAAGCGCGTGTAATCGCTCAAGTACGCCATGTGCACGCTGCCGGTCGGACCGTTACGCTGTTTGGCGATGATGATCTCGGCCTTGCCCTTCAAATCTTCATTCTCGCGGTCGTAGTACTCTTCGCGGTGGATGAAGCAGACGACGTCGGCGTCCTGCTCGATCGATCCCGACTCGCGCAGATCGCTCAGCATCGGTTTCTTTTCGCCGCCGCGCTGCTCACTCGCACGCGAGAGCTGCGAGAGTGCGATGACCGGAACCTTCATCTCTTTTGCGAGGGCTTTGAGGCCACGCGAGATCGAAGAGACCTCCTGCGTACGGCTTTCGAAGCCTTTTTTACCCGGTCCGGTGGAGCCTGTCATGAGCTGCAGGTAGTCGATCACAATCAGATCTAGAGCCCCCTCCTGCTGCTTCAATCGGCGAGCCTTCGCACGCATCTCGGCCAGGGTGATGCCGGGGGTGTCATCCACATAGAGCTTCGACGACATCAGCCGGTCCAACGCGCTTACCAGCTTCTGTTTATCTTCACGGGGGAGGAAGCCGGTCTGAATCTTCTTCGAGTTGACCAAGGCTTCGCTGGCCAACATACGGCGAAGCAGTGACTCCTTGCTCATTTCGAGCGAGAAGACCGCGACCACCTTGCCGTCGCGTACCGCCGAGTTCTGGGCAATGTTGATGGCCCAGGCGGTCTTACCCATCGAGGGACGGGCAGCGATGATCGTAAGCTCCGAGTGCTGCAGGCCGCTGGTCATGCGGTCGAACTCAGCATAGTGTGTGCGCAGACCGGTGATCTCGCGGCCCTGTTCATACAGGGCGTCGATGGTGCCGAAGCTTTCGGCGACGATCTCACCGATTGAAGAAAAGCTCTTCTGGATGGCGCCTTCGGCGATCTCCAGAATGCGGCCTTCCACGCGTGACAGTACATCGATAGCGAGCTCAGACTGATCCGCCGACGCCAGCAGACCGTCATTGCACACGCTCATCAACTGGCGCAGCAGGCTCTTGTCTTTGACGATCCGAACGTAGTCTTCAATATTCGGATTCCGCGGAATGCCCTCGGTCAGGAACGAGAGATACGGAATGCCGCCGATCCCCTCCAGCTCCTTTTTGCGGG
>JAEKKE010000590.1 GCA_019510535.1 Acidobacteriota bacterium | reverse complement strand
CTTTTACCGGCGGCATGCTGGCGTTTGTCTTTCATGGAACAGTGGCGCAGCAGGCCAGCTCGGTCCTGATTACAGCTTTGGATGCGGCCGGGCTCTCGTTGTTTGCCATCGCTGGAGCGACCAAGGCGCTGGAATTCGGCATGCATCCGATGATGGCGGTTTTACTGGGGACAATTACCGGCTGCGGCGGGGGAACGATCCGAGACATCTTCCTGAATACGATTCCGGGAATACTTCGGACGGATATCTATGCATCTGCAGCGCTTCTTGGCGCAGCGGTGATGGTGATCTCGGTGCGGGCTCTGCGATTGCATCCCAGCGTGGCCGCACTGGCCGGCGGAGTCTCCTGTTTCGTCCTGCGCATGTTGAGCGTGTGGCGGGGATGGAGCTTACCGAAGATTGGAGCCTGAGGGGGAGCGATGTCTTCTAACAACTGGTGCTGGTGGCGCGGCGGGAAGAACGGCTCCAGCAACTGGCCGAGGTGCTGACACAGAAGCACGGCGCCGCGACACAGATATTAGCGATCGATCTCTCGCAACCGGGAGCAGCCGCACAGATCAAAGCAGAGCTCACGGCGCGTGAAGCAGAGATCGATGTGCTGGTGAACAATGCCGGCTTCAGTCACCACGGACCGGTAACACAAGTTTCAGTCGAGCGACTGCATGCGATCGTGCAGGTCAATATCATGGCGCTGATGGAGCTGACGCGCATGATCGCACCCAGCATGATGGCGCGCGGCCGGGGACGCATTCTGAATGTGAGTTCAGTCGTAGGATTTACGCCAACTCCATTCGCGACCGTGTATGCGGCGACGAAAGCGTTTGTGACGAGCTTCAGTGAGGGTCTGGCGGAAGAGCTGGTGGGAACCGGTGTTACGGTCACGGCGTTATGTCCGGGGACAACGAAGACGGAGTTCGCGGAGGCAGCGGGGATGACAAAGACGATTGCCTTCCGCAGCGGCGCCATGTCCGCAAAAGAGGTCGCTGAGATCGGCTATGCCGGCATGATGCGCGGAGAGAGGATCGTGATCGCCGGCCGGATGAACTGGTGGATGGTCTTTGGGGTTCGGTTTGCGCCGAGGAAGCTGGTAGCGAAGATTGCGAAGAAGATCATGGCGCAGGCTGATTGAAGAATTGAATGATTGAAGAAATTTGAATAAGGCTGCGCGTTCTCCTTTCACGCTCAGTGGATCGAGCGTTGTGCCGCGCTCGATGATCGCGAAGAGACGGTTCGAGCTTCGCTCGAACTCCCAGGTCCCCTGGGGACCTGGGGCACCCGATGTATTCACCTTAGAACGTGAAGGCGAAGCCCATGGTGGCGCGCTGTTGGAAGAACATGCTGTCGGGTGGGCCGTTGAGGACGAGGACTTCGTAGTCGTCCGGAAGGGTATCGGGAAGGAAGCCTTCGTAGGAGTCGCGGATGATGCGGGGGTTGCGGGACCAGGTCTCGCGCCAGTCCATACGCATGGTGAAGCGAGGCGTCACGCGGTATTTGATGCCGGCGCCGTACTGGAGTCCGGGTTGGAAGATGCCTCCGCCGTCGAGTGGAGGTGTGTTGCCGAAGTCGAAGGCGGCTTTGAAGAGTCCGAGGTTCTTGAGTCCGAGCGTGTAATACGACGAGGGCCGCTTCAGCGGGGCATCTGACAGTGCGATCAACTGCAGCACAGGGCCGGCGGCAACATAAGGACGCCAGCGTGAGCTTGGGGGACGGAAGTGCACCAGCGAGTTGTACTCGAACTGACGCGTTGTCAGGCCGACCGTTGCAGTTGCCTGGTTGAAGTCTGAGTCACTGATTGGTGTGTCTCCCGCGGGGATGGTGATAGCGAAGGCTCCGAGACGGTACTTACCCTGCTGACGGAAGTAGCTGAACTCGTTCGAGACCCACTTCCAGGTATTCACCGTGACGGAGAAGCCAGCGGTCCAGCCATCGCCAACTTCATCGAAGAGACCTGCGATATACAGCGGATCAGTGTCTTTGCCAGGAACCAGCAGAACGATATCGGCTTCAAGCGCCTCATGCCGGAAGCGAGTATAGCCTCCGTGCA
>JAEKKE010000051.1 GCA_019510535.1 Acidobacteriota bacterium | reverse complement strand
GACGCACCAAGGTGGCGCAACCAGCTAAACTTCATTTTACGGCAAAACGCCGCGAACGGAAACCTGCATCCCGATGGCCTTCAAACCACACGTCCTTGGCGTCATTCCTGCACGCCTTGCATCCACGCGGCTCCCACGCAAAGTGCTGCTCCCTATCGCCGGCAGGCCCATGCTGGCATGGGTCTATGAGGCGGCGAAAGCCTGCCCAGGGCTCGACGACCTGATCGTCGCCACCGATGCCGAAGAGGTCGCATCCCTGTGCCGCGAGAATGGATGGCCCGTCGCTATGACCGCCTCCGACCTGCCCAGCGGTACGGACCGCGTCCGCGAGGTCGCCCGGCATCACTCCGCCGATATCTACGTCAACATCCAGGGCGATGAGCCGCTGCTCAAGCCGGAACACATCGATGCTCTGCTGGCGCCCTTCAATAAATCCGACGTCGACGTCACCACCATCAAGACGCTGTGCACACCGGAGAATATCCACAACCCAAACGCCGTAAAGGTGGTCACCGCCCTCGATGGCCGCGCACTCTATTTCTCGCGCGCCACCATTCCCTACCATCGCGACCGTATCGGCGACGTGCCGTACTGGAAGCACATCGGGCTCTATGCATACCGGCGGCAGACTCTGGAGCGTTTCACCGAACTTGGCCCTTCCGCGCTGGAACAGACTGAGCGTCTGGAGCAGCTCCGCCTGCTCGAAAACGGCTTTGCGCTCTACGTAGAACCGGTCCACTTCGACACCATCGGAGTCGATACGGAGACCGATCTGAAGGCCGCAGAGGCTGTTCTGATGAAGCGCAACGGTTAAATCCAAGTGGCCAAATGCAAACGGGGACCTCACAGGGTCCCCGCTCTTCCATGACAGGTTTGCGCCCGATCAGATGGTGAGAATCTCTTTTTCCTTCGCTTTGAAGAGCTCGTCGATGCGCTTGATCTCCGCATCGGTCAACTGCTGCACCTCTTCGGTGGCGCGCTTCTCATCGTCAGCGGAGATGGCCTTGTCCTTGGCCGCCTTCTTGATCTGATCGTTGCCGTCGCGGCGGATGTTGCGGATCGCGGTCTTGTGGTCCTCAACCGTGGAGGAGAGCTGCTTGACCGCCTCTTTGCGGCGATCTTCGGTCATCGGTGGAATCGGCACACGGATGATCTTGCCGTCGTGCATCGGATTGAATCCCTGGCCGCCCATACGGATGGCCTTCTCGATCAGAGCGACAACACCGAGGTCGAATGGCTGCACCACAATGAGCTGCGGCTCCGGCGTGTTGATCTGCGCAAGCTGATTGATGGGCATCTCGCTGCCGTAGTAGTCCACGCGGATGTTGTCGAGCATGTGCACGCTGGCCCGTCCGGTGCGAACGCCAAGGAGATGGGCGCGGAATTCCTCCACCGACTTCTCCATGCGTCGCTTGAGATCCTGATGCAGATCCTTGAGCGCGGGAATATTTGCCATTACCGATGCCATACAGTCTTCCTCAATGCGCGGATGCGCAAATGTTGATTCTAGAGGATTGGCCTGATTTTGTGGGGGCGTCAATCGATTCCGGGTATTTTTGTTGGGTCCAAGGCGTGTCGGCCTCGTCTGAACAAATTTGCACGCCGACAACAGGAACTTGATGGCACACCCGGTGTCCATACGACGAAGATCTGTGGAGCAGAGCATCCCCTGATGGAGATCGATATGACGTCTGTCCCCCTCTCTGAGGAGGTTGAGAACAGAATTCAGGCCACGTTCTCAGGTGAAGTAGCTCGCGAGTCGGCGCGCAGCATGTTGCTGGAGTATCCGACCGAACCGTGGCACGGCGAGGTAAAACGCGTCAGGATCGGGATTGTACGAATCTGTCAGGGCAACCTGGAACGAATGCGGCGGCTGGTTGACGTCGCCAAGAGGGACTATCGGGATCTGCTGATGCTTGCTGAATATCTGCCGGCCGACAGCAGCAAACCACTCAGCCTGAGAGACGCAAGCAAGAAGACGCCCGACGAGTAACCCTTACGCCAGGCCCGTCGACTGCGCCTGCTCATGCGCGTGGTAGCTGGAACGCACCAGCGGACCGCTCTCCACATGCCGGAAGCCCATCCGCAGCGCCTCTTCCTTCAGGAAAGCGAACTCCTGCGGCGTGTAATAGCGCTTCATCGGGATATGGTCTTTGCTGGGCCGAAGATACTGTCCGATGGTCAGAATGTCCACCTTGATCGCCGCCAGGTCGCGGAAGACCGCGAGCAGCTCATGCGTCTCCTCGCCCATGCCAACAATGATGCCGGTCTTGGTCACCTGGTTCGGATTCAGTTCCTTCGCAAGCCGCAGATAGCCGATGGAGCGCTCGTAACGCCCACCAGACTTAGCAACCCGATAGAGCCGCGGAACGGTCTCGATGTTGTGATTCAGCACTTCAGGCCCCTCGGCAACCACCATGCGGATGGCCTCTTCGGTGCCCTGGAAATCAGGCGTCAGCACCTCAACCTGGCACTCCGGCGCCAGTGCGCGGATCTGCCGGATGACCTCGACAAACGCCTGGGCGGCGCCCACGTTGTCATCGTCGCGATTCACGCTGGTGATGACGGCATGCTTCAGGCCGAGCGTAGCCACAGCTTCTGCCACGCGGCGAGGCTCCTCATGATCGATGGGCTCGGGCTTGCCGCTCGGCACAGCGCAGAATCCGCAGCGGCGGGTGCAGCTATTGCCCAGCATCATGAAGGTAGCGGTCTTATGGTTCCAGCACTCGCCGATATTCGGGCAGTGCGCGCTCTCGCATACGGTGTGCAGCCCAAGCTCGCGCGTAAGCTTCTTCAACGCATGAAAGGTCTCGCCCATGGGCGCCCGCGCTTTCAGCCACTCCGGCTTGGGAGCAGGCTTACGCGGAGAGAGATCAATCTGAACCAGGTCTGATGCGGCAACAGGAGCCATCACCGTCTATTGTAGTACTCCATCCCCTAGTGGACGCGGTCGCGGACCTCTGTCCGGATCAGGTACAGGAAAAACACCATGCCGAATCCAGCCATCACGATCAGGCGAAAGTCGCGGGTGGTCGTGAAACCGAACAAGTAACCGAGCGACAGCAACAACGAGCCGGCGGTCACAATCGCCCATCCCCAGCGGCGCAGACGCAACAGACCAAAAACACCGACCACCAGCAGACTGGCGATCGGCAGCACAACGTACCTGCCCTGCTGGTTCCACGCTCCGTTGATCGCGCCAAAGACGCCGAATAACGCCACCACCAGCATGAAGACGCAGATCATGGCCATGCCAGGCAACATGCCCGACGCGCGGGGAGCAGGTTTCTGAGGAACGTCACTCATAGGGTATGCAGATAGGCCAGCAGATCGGCCATGTCCTTCTCGTTTATGCTTCCGCCCATGGCGGGCATCATATTCCGGCCGTGCAGTACCGTGGCCTGCACGCGCTCGTCGGTCGCCGCCGCCCCGCTGGGCAGATATTTCTTCTGGTAGATCCCCATGAGAGCCGGGCCCTGCAGAGGTTTGTCTTCGCGATCGTTATGACATTGACGACAGCTTGTCTGAAAGACCCAGTAGCCGCGGGTCTGCTGGTCATTCAGCTTCTGCAACGGAGTCGGTGGGCCAAGGTGACGGCACCCCAGTAACACGGTCGCGACAACAGCGGCCGTCAAAACAATGGATGTCTTCTGCAGAGGCATGCCTTTCTATTGTCGCATCATCGTCCGATGCATCACCGCTTCTGGTGCATCATCGTTTCGGGTTGCGGCATGCGCACACCGGGCGACGCAATCAGGTGCAGCCGCCGCAGCACCTTGCGCGCCAATCCCGTCAACGGAAGATCGGCGAGTTGCCCGAGACGGCACCACTCGTATTCGCGGATCGACAGTGGCAGCGCCCTGAGCAGCGTCTTATCTGCTGTGAAGACCTCGACGTAGTAGTTCGTATTCGTGATCGAGTGGCGCACCCGCAGCGTCGGCGTATGTTCCTCAACTCCATCCATAGGGAGCTCCGGCAGCTCATACATTCCCGGCATCAGGGAAGCATCCGTGGGACGGTGATGCAGCATGACCTCGATGGCGGAATCGCGCTTGCGCTGATGCAGCAGATACGCCACCCGCCGGCTGCGCATCTTCTCGCGGGCCTCGGTCTTATGCTCTCCCCGGGTGCGGCAGAAATCGTAGACCGGGCACTGCAGACATAGCGGCCCTTTCGGCAGGCAGATCGTAGCACCAAGCTCCATCATGGCTTGATTGTGGTCTCCGGGCGCGTTGGTTCCCGATCTCCGCTGCGGCACCAGGGCGGCAGCCTGATCGGCAACAAAACGTTTACTCTCAGAGGTCGTCTGCTCCGGCCTCCCGGTCAGGCGAAGCAGGACACGCTCGACATTGCCATCCACCACGGCGATGCTTTCGCCAAAGGCAATACTCGCAATGGCCGCCGAGGTGTACTCTCCAATGCCGGGCAACTTGCGCAGCTCAGCCGAGGTTGACGGCAACACTCCGTCCAGCTCCGCGGTGATGAACTGAGCCGCCTTGTGCAGCATGCGCGCGCGCCGGTAGTAGCCGAGACCGCTCCACACCGCCAGCACATCCGCCTCCGGCGCCAGCGCCAGAGAGACAATCGTAGGAAACTTTCGCAGGAAACGCGCATAGTGCTCCAGAACGGCGTTGACCCGCGTCTGCTGCAGCATCACTTCACTGACCCATATGCGGTATGGATCGCGAGTCTCGCGCCATGGAAGTGAGCGGGCATGCTGCTTGTACCACCTGGCGAGCGTCCGCCGGAAGTCAGCAGCCTGCTCGGAAGGTAAATCCATATTTGGCATTAAGACTGATTTTAAGGCTTCCCTCCAGATGGAATGTTTTACCAAACAAGATATTGTTTCCTATATGAAACGACGCGATTTCCTCGCGGCCTCTTCCCTTGCCGCCGGATACCTTGCCCTCCTTCCCCGGCAAAGCATCGCCCAGCAACTGGCGCCGGCATATGTTGAACCGCCGGAGATTGAGTTTCATACCGCCGACACCCGTTGGCAGACGACGTACGACAAAGCTCTGGCCGTCCTGGCTGGTAACGTCCGCACTCTGCCGCGATACGATCAACCGGTTTTGATTGAAGGCGCGGACTACCCCGGCATCTGGCAGGAGTGCGCTCCGCACGAGGGCCTGGTATATCGCCATATCCGCCCGGACGCGGCGCGAAACAATCATCTCGCCTTCTTCCAGTTGCAGCGCGAAGACGGCCAACTTCCGGCAAGCATCAAGGTTTCAGAGGTCGGATATGGCCAGATTCAGATGGTCGTGCCTATCGCGGCTACCGCCTGGGAGCTCTCGCAAGCCAGCGGCGATCAGGAGCTGCTGGAGAAGGCTTACACCGCGTGTGCCCGCTGGGACATGTGGTTGATGAAGAATCACAACTCACGCGGCACCGGCCTGGTAGAAGGCTATTGCACCTACGACACCGGCCATGACAACTCCTTCCGCTGGCATGGCGTTCCGAACCGCCGCAAGGATGCAGACGCCACGAAGTGGCCCGAAGGAATCCCAGGGTTGCCGCGGTTATCTCCCGATCTCTCGGCCACTGCGTACGGCGGCCGCATAGCCCTGGCTGCGATGGCGAAGGCACTCGGCAAACCTGCCGACGAGGCCAGGTGGCTCGAACAGGCTGCTCACATCCGCAGACTTATCCTCGAGAAGCTCTACTCCGCAGAAGATGCCTGCTTCTTCGATCTCGATAGTGACAACAAGTTCGTGAAGGTCCGCGGCGATGCGATGATCCGCGTCTGCGGCGAACATGTACCCGACCAGAAGCTCTTCGATACCTTGTGGGAGCGCCAGATTCACAATCCCAAGGCCTTCTGGGCGCCGTTCCCTCTGCCTTCCATCGCCATGGACGATCCCGGCTTTGAGAAACGTCCATTCCCGCGCAACACCTGGAGTGGACCCGCACAGGCGCTGCTCGCGCTCCGCACACCGCGCTGGATGGAGTTCTATGGCCACACGGCCGAGATGAGCTACATGATGGATCGCTGGTGCGAAGCCATCATGCGAGACGGCACCTTCCGCCAGCAACTCGATCCACTGACAGCCGAGTTCACCCAGGCCGACAAGCCTGGCTACTCCCCTTGCGCTCTGGTGATGCTGGACTACACATGGAGACTTGCCGGCGTGCGTATCGAAGGCGAGACACTGGAGTGGAATATCCGCCCCAATTACGCTGCGTCAAAGGATGCACGCTTCTCACTGAAGTTCAACAAAACCCATCGCGCGGAGCTGAGATACGCGGGCAGCAAAGCAACACTTCTGCTTGACGGGAAAGAGCTCGGCACAGCGACAGGAACCTTCCGTCTGGTGACAACGCTGGATGGAAAGCCCGTAAGGATCGTCGGTATTGGGGAGAAGCCTGGAAAGATTAGCTAC
>JAEKKE010000589.1 GCA_019510535.1 Acidobacteriota bacterium | reverse complement strand
TATGCGATTGAAAATTACCCGGAAACTATCGATCGGAATCCTCGCACTTTCGCTGACCGCCGCAATGCACGCGCAAAAAACAACCCAGGTCTGGCTAACGACAAACGACGGCGCAAACCTCTTACATCGCGAAACCGACCTGAAATGGACCAAGGCCCCCGCCACCGGCGCCATAATTTCGATCGACGATGCAAAACGTTTCCAAACCATCGACGGCTTCGGCCACGCCCTGACCGGCGGCTCCGCACAACTCCTGATGAAGATGACTCCCGAGGCGCGCAGCAACCTGCTGCATGAGCTCTTCGGCAACCGCGACGGACAGATCGGTATGTCGTATCTGCGTGTCTCCGTCGGAGCGTCGGATATGAACGCCTACGTCTACACCTACGACGACATGCCTGCCGGTGAGACCGACCCAGACCTGAAACACTTCACGCTCGCCGAGGACGAGAAGGACGTCATCCCCGTACTGAAAGAGATTCTCGCCATCAATCCCAGGATCAAGATCCTCGCCTCTCCATGGACCGCACCCTCCTGGATGAAGACCAACGAAAACGTAAAAGGCGGAGCCCTCAAGAAAGAGTATTACCCCGCCTACGCGCAGTACTGGGTGAAGTATCTCCAGGGCATGAAGGCTCACGGCATCACCATCGATGCACTGACCGTGCAGAACGAGCCGGAGAATCCGAAGAACACACCCAGCCTGGTGATGACCGCTGACGAAGAGGCCGAGTTCATTGGCCAGCACCTTGGCCCCGCGTTGCATACTGCTGGTTTGCAGACGAAGATCATCGCCTTCGATCACAACTGCGACCATCCTAACTATCCCGAAACGGTTCTCAAGGATGCAAAGTCCGGCCCCGTAACCGACGGCTCCGGCTTCCACCTCTACCTCGGCGACATCAGCGCCATGACCCAGGTGCACGATGCCTATCCGCAGAAGAACGTCTACTTCACAGAACAGATGGTCGTCGCCTACAAGACGAAGGAACCGATGCCGATTGCACGTCCCTTCTCGCGCGTGGTGATCGGGGCACTGAATAACTGGAGCCGCAATGTGCTGCTCTGGAACCTCGCCGCCGATCCGCAGAATGGCCCGCACACCAACAACGGCGGCTGCCCCATGTGTTCAGGCTCGCTGACGCTGGATGGCGACAAGGTCACGCGCCTGGTGGCGCACTACACCGCAGCCCATGCCTCGAAGTTTGTGCCGCCGGGCTCGGTTCGTATCGGCTCGGAGTGCGAGGGAAGCTGCCCTGCTGAAGTGGTGCTGCGCACGCCCAAGGGGAAATATGTTCTGCTGGTCAGCAACCCGGATGCGGAGGCGCGCGAGTTCAGCGTACGGTTCCATGGAAAGACCTTCCATACCTCGCTGGCCGCCGGCGCCGTCGCAACCTACGTCTGGTGAGAGAGGTTCCTGCGATGCTGACACGGAGAAGGTTTGTTCAACAGACCGCCCTGGCAATGGGTGGCATGCGCTATGCGGTTGCACAGGAGAAGGCCGAGGTCGTCGTCAAGACGCCCTCAGGCTCATTGCGTGGATTGCAGGCAGAAGGCGTGCGCGTCTTTCGCGGAGTTCCCTTTGCGCAGCCGCCCGTTGGCGATCTCCGTTT
>JAEKKE010000050.1 GCA_019510535.1 Acidobacteriota bacterium | reverse complement strand
CCGAAAAAGCAGGTCCTTCGCTAACCCACCCCAGCCAGCGAAGCTGGCCGGGGACCCCGTACGCTCAGGATGACAAATTGAGAAGCGAGATCGCTACAGAACAAACTGAAACAGCATCGCATGGCGGCGGTCCTGATCGTCGTCCAACTCGCCCTTCTTCTTATCCTCGAGATTGACCGTCAGCGTCTGTTCACGCTTCTCGCGCAGAATGGTCACGGCAACCGGCTTGGACTTGCCCTCGTGCAGCGCTCGCAGCCAGTCATTGCGTGTGGCTACGGCGACACCATTCACCTTCAGCACCACGTCTCCCGCCCTCATCCCGGCGCGTTCGGCGGCGCTGTTAGGCTCGACGTTACGCACCAGCAACCCTTTGCCATTGGGCGATCCGAAGAACTCGGCGAGCTGTGGCTCCATGGGATCAAGCGTGACGCCGATACGCGGCAGGCCGAAGATCACCGAGGGGCTGGGAAGCAGCTTGTCGCCGAGACGGGCGATGGAACTCTCTTCCCGGCGCGAGGAGCCGGTGGCATCAATAGCCGGGTCCGGAACCACGAAGTGCTGACTCCAGGCCTTACGCTCGATCTCGCTGCGATTCGCCAGGGTTACCTGGTAGGTCTGCTGCTGGCCGTCGCGGCTGACTACAAGGGCGATTCTGCGGCCAGGAGACGATTCATGCAGGATGCGGCGCAACTGATCTTCGTTCTCGATCGCCTGGCCGTCCATCTGCAGAATCACATCGTGTTCCCGCAGACCTGCCTTGCAAGCCGGGCCGTCATGGTCAATCATGACCACCTCGACACCACGCCCATCTTTCAGTTTCAAAGATGAGATCTGGTCCTGCGAAAGATCACGGAAGTCCACGCCGAGATAGCCCTGCGCGGAGCGGTTTCCCGCAACCAGCACGAGGCGCCAGGGGGCCTGGTCGCTCCACTCCTGCGCATGGGCTGCGGTTGTGCTGAGGCCAGTTGCCAGGGCAACGGCAACGATCGTCAGGCGAGAGATTCTATGCGCCGGAGAGTACTTCATGGCAGTACAAACTTCTTCCTCACACCAGTTCGACGAGACGGATGGCGTACTCGTCATCATCGGGGATTACTGGATCTGGCTGACGCTCTCAAGAGCGTTCATCGATGCGTTCCGTATATACGGATTGTCGTCCGTAGTGGATACCGTATGCAAGACCTGTCGTACGGAGGAATCTGCCTGCACCGGCTCCAGCATATTGATGGCCTGCATGCGGACGTCGGGGTCGTGGTCGTTCATGATCGACTCCAGCACCGCATCGCGGACCCGCTGGTCGGTGGCCAGGTAACGCTGCAGCCCGTGCAGGGCGTTCATGCGGACCTTGCTGTCCTGGTCGTACCGCAGGCTGACCAGCAGCGTGTCACGGACAGACGATCCCTGTTTGCCGGATTTCTGATCACTGTCTTCATCGCAGATGTGCCCCGCCTTGCATCCCTCGGCCAACAGCGCTACGGAGGAGTCGCGGACGTCGTTGTTGATGCCGTTCTTCGCACCCATCAGCAGCAACTGCTTGATCTGCGGATCGTCCAGCGTCCCCTGCGCCGTCTCCGGCACAACGCGGTTGTAGTTGACCTGCACCTGCTTGGAGTCAGGCGTCTGCACAATAGAGCTGATATTGGCGATGGTGGAGTCGGCCGAATGCTGCATCAACACCGGCGGAGTGGCCTTGGGAGCGTGCGCCGCCTGGTAGTTGCTGATGGCCGAGCCGCCGACAAACCCTGCACCGACCAGCAAAACAGCCAGTGCCGGAGCGGCCTGCACGTGATGGAGACCGCCCATCACCAGAATGCGTAGACGTGCCAGAAGACCCGGGGCAGGTTCAGCGTCCAGGGCCTCATCCAGCTTTACGCGTGCCTGTGCCAGCAGGTTGGGCGAGGGCTCGGCAAGCTCAAAGGCGGCGAGCGTATCCTGCATCGCCGTCAACGACTCAAGCTCCTGCCTGCAGACCTCACAGCCTGCGAGATGCTCATCCAGTTCCGGGATCCTGTCGTCTGCCAGCTCGCCATAGGCGAGCAGGACGACCTCGAGTTGTGCCGATTCGCACTTCATTGCGTTCTACCTCTACCAGCCTCAAAAAATCTTTACTGCTCAACTGCTTTTCTGCGGATCGTCTCAATGGCTCAGCCTTGCGTCCGCTTGGGTACCGCAACTTACCGTTCTAACTAGCCCGAAGCTCGGCCAAATTCGACCGCAGCTTTCGGGTAGCACGGAAGAGCGTGTTCTTTGCCGTCTCTTCCGTGGTATTCAACATCTCTCCGATCGTCCGGAGCTTTAAACCCTGGTAATGCTTCAACTCAAACACCATGCGCTCGCGGGGCGTCAGCTTGGTCAGCGCAGCCATAATCCGCTCGCCCATATCCTTGCGCTCCAACTCGCGTGCCGGATTCGCCATCGCACGTTCGTCGGAGACATTCGCCATCAGGTCCATCTCCTCCCCGGCGGCATCCAGCACCGTTGCCGGATCTTCCCGGCGGCTCTTCCGCCGGCGCAAAGCGTCCAGGCAGAGATTCGTCGCGATGCGATACAGCCAGGTATAGAACGAGCTGTCGAAGCGGAAATTGTGGATGTGGCGGTAGGCCTTCAAAAACGCCTCTTGGTGCACATCCTGCGCATCCTGCTCGTTCCCAAGCATGTGCAGAGCCAGCCGCAGCACCGCCTGGTCGTACCGGCGAACCAGCTGATCGAAGCTGGCGCGGTCACCCTTCTGCGCTGCCCGAATCAGGTCGTCGTCCTCAGCGCGTTGCTGCGCACGGGCATCCATCTGGGCCTGTGTCAGCCGACCGCTGTTCCGTGCCGCCCGGGTTGCAGCCGCTTTTGCCATGGCTGCCGATGATTCTACCCGGCGGAGCCCGATACTGGCTCCCATACCGCTTCCCGTCGGAGAAACGACGTTTGCACCTAAAACTTCTGTTCGCATCTATCTCTGACTCCGGAGTCAGGAAATCAATCTCATTCAGATAGACCGTGGTGTGCGGGAAACGTAAGCAGAGGGACTGATGGCAGATGGGCCAACGCGGTTTAATCGTCGATAACGATTATCAAATTCACCTGGGGTTCAAGCTTCTCCCGCCGGAGTGCCGGAACAGTTTGTTTTTGTTTGTCATCCCGCAAGGATCTGCTTTTCTGCCTTGGAATGCCTGGGCGTATCGATAAAATTCGATTGACCTGAAGCAGTCCAGGGCATGGCTGAACATAGGTGGGAGCAGCGGGCTTCAGCCCGCTGATAAAAGGCGTAAAAGTAAATGGGCTTTAACCCTGGGCTTTTTCCTAGCGGACAGAGAAAGCCCAGGGCTAAAGCCCATTTCTATATTGTGCCGATACACCGTGGGCTAAAAGCCCACGGCTCCCACCCGATTCGAGCTTCGCTCGAACATCCCATGTCCCGAAGGGACACCACCCCAACGAATAAATTCGTTGGGGACCCCGACCATGGGGCGACCTGGTAGAGAAGCAAAGGCCGCGCTTGTGCGCGGCCCTTATTCAATCCTTCCCTTATTCCATTATTCAATTCGCCCCTACAAAGCCATCAGCTCCGCACGCATCTTGCTATCGAGATGCCGCATCATCTCCGGCACCTCTTCTGCCGGGACCGGCTTCGAGAAGAGATAGCCCTGCCCGTATCCGCACTCAATGCGAATAAGCTGCGTCAGTTGCTCCATATTCTCGATACCCTCGGCCAGCACACGCATGCCCAACGCCTTGCCCAGAGCCACAATGGACCGTGGAAGGCTCAGGCTCTCTTCCGTCTGGTCGATGCGCTGCACGAACGAGCGGTCCACCTTCAGCGCATCGAAGGGGAAGCGATGGAGATAGCTCAGCGAGGAGTAGCCGGTACCGAAGTCGTCCATATCGATACCAATACCCAGCGCCTTGATCTCGCGGAAGAACTCGCCGGTGGTGGCATCGCTATTGATCAGAAGGCTCTCCGTCACCTCCAGCCGCAGGCTCTGCGGCGGAAGTCCGCTCTCCTGCAACTGATCGCGAATGAATCCCACCAGGCCCTTATCGCCGATCTGCCGGCCGGAGATGTTGACGGCGACGTTCATCTCATCGCTCAGGATTCCGTCCTCGCGCCACTGCGCTGCCTGTTGGATCGCCTGCCGCAGCGTGACCATGCCAAGCTCGCGGATCAGGCCCGTCTCTTCGGCCACGGGAATAAACTCCGCCGGCGAGATCATCTCTCCATCCGGATGCTTCCAGCGCACCAGTGCCTCAAAGCCGATTACCTGCCCGGTGCGCAGCTCGACCTTCGGCTGGTAGTAGAGCATGATCTCGTCTCGCTCCATCGCCCGCCGCAGATCCAGCTCTAGTTGCACCCGCTTGGCCGCATCCTGCCGCATATGCGGAGCAAAGGCCACATGAGCCGAGCGGCCGGAGTTTTTGGCGTGATACATGGCAAGATCGGCGTTCTCCAGCATGCTCTGCGCATCGCGCACCAATGCATCCGCGGTGGCAATTCCAATGCTGGCCGAAAGAAACAATGTCTGCTCGCGGCTGAGCACCGGAGCCTGCAGCACCTCCTGCAATCGCAGGACGTAGGCGGCAATATCCTCCTCGCCGGGAGAATGCGCCAGCAGAATGGCAAACTCATCGCTGCTGAGACGAGCAGCACAGCTATGCGGCCGATCCGCAAGACTCTTACGGATACGCGCCGCGATCTCAAGCAGCACAATATCGCCCTCTGCATGCCCCAGGCTGTCATTGATGCGCTTGAAGTGATCGATGTCGACATAGATCACGGCATACGTCTCGTCCTCACTGGAAGACTTGTCGATGCGGCTCTGGATACGGTCAATGAACGATGCACGGTTATGAAGATGGGTCAGCGGATCCGTGGCACGAATGCGATTACGATCGCTCAACGCGCCAACCATGCGTTGCGGCTCGCCGGAGGAACCTGTCAGCAGGAGACCACTGCACTCGACCCACCTCCACTCTCCATCGCCATGCAGATATCGGAACTCGCAGCTGAAGTTCTGCTGGCCATGCAATGCATGAGCGATCTCTTCATGAATCCGCTTCCGGTCACCCCGATGGATATGCCGGTAGCATCCGCGCAAGCTGGTGATGCGTTCCTGCCCTCCATAACCAAGCAGCGCGCTGCAGCGGGCCGAAAGATAGATCTGGCCGGAACGAAGATCCCAATCCCAGATGCCGTCAGAGGTGGCGCTGGTGGCCAGGCGATAACGCTCGCTGGCGAGATCGATCTGCTGTTTGGCATGCTCAAGCTGCAATGCCGTGGTGCGCTGGTCGATCAGGTACGAGACTGCGCTGGCCAGGTGGCGCAATACCTCCGTCTCCCGCTCATTCAGGGTGCGCGGCTCACTATCAATGATGCAGAAGCTGCCGAGATGTATGCCGTTAGGCGTGAGGATGGGAGAGCTGGCATAGAAGCGGACATACGGCTCTTCCACGACGAAGGGGTTAGTCGCGAAACGTGGATCCAGACGTGCATCGGGAATTACGGTTTCGCCGTCGGTCAGCAGCGAGTGAGCGCAGAACGAGAGATCCCGCGGCGTCTCGCGAATCGGCGTTCCCTGGACTGATTTGAAGAACTGGCGGTCCTTATCAACCAGCGAAATCAATGCAATGGGCACAGAGAAGATCTTGACCGCCATCGCTGTTAGCTGGTCGAAGGCAGGCTCCGAAGGCGTATCCATGATGCAAAGGCTACGCAGTACTGCAAGACGTTCATCCTCGTTCTGGGGAAGCGCAGCCGGTACTGCTCCGGTAGGGGGATGCGTTACCATACAGCTCCACATTCGTCAGGATCCGACACGAAAAGCGGGCCCGCTCGGTAACCTGCAAGGTACATCGTTCCCCCTGGATTGTCCACGTACTTTCCTGCAGGAACCTGAGAGCCAGTCAATTTCTGTTTTGCCTCACGGTAACATGACAGCCCGTCATCTATATCGGCAACGATTACGCAAAAGATTACTATCGCCCAGCCCAAACGTTTTCGGTAGGAAACATTGCCCTCAGCGGCTAAAGCCGATTTTTTTGCCACCTCTTGCGGCGGCACAGACTGAAGCCATGCCCTTAAGCAAAACGTAGCGCCTGTCGGCGCTTCATGAGACTACCAACGCTGCCCGATAGGGACACATCGGTACCAGGTCGCTCTCTGCACTACCTGCGCATCACCCAATCTGGCTGCACACAGTATCCATAAACCACGACTGCACAACCGGTTCGCACCCACAGGTGCGAATGCCTTGCTTAAGGACACGGCTTCACAGTTTGCGGAAAAACTCCTCTTGTTGGATAGAGGTGAGATGTCGTAAGAGAGAGGTATGCGCGGTGATGAAGAGCTTCAGAACGGGATGTTCAGTTACGTAACGATGGAGCAGCGGATTGCGTCGGATCATCCGGTA
>JAEKKE010000588.1 GCA_019510535.1 Acidobacteriota bacterium | reverse complement strand
GAGCTGCGAACACTCTCGCAGTCTGGCCGCCAGTCGATTGCGGCCATCGAAGAACGCGAGCGCGAACGCACCGGCATCTCCTCCCTGAAGGTCCGCTACAATTCCGTCTTTGGCTACTACATCGAGATCACCAAGTCCAACCTGGCTTCTGTTCCCGCCGACTACGAGCGAAAACAGACCCTGGTCAACGCCGAGCGCTTCACCACGCCGGAGCTGAAGGAGTACGAGACCAAGATCCTTACCGCGCATGAGCGTTCGGTCGAGATCGAGAAACGTATCTTCGCGGAACTGCGCACCACCGTGCTTGCCGCCGCCCATCGCCTGAAAGAAACTGCCCGTCGCGTCGCCGAGATGGACCTGCAGATCGAACCCGAGGGCTGCATCTACGAGGTCGTGAATGGGCGCCATCCCGTGGTCGAGCGCCGGTTGGAGCTTGCCGCCAGCGGCCGCTTCCATCCCAACTCCATGCATCTGGACGGCGTGGAAGGCCCATCGCTGCTACTCATCACCGGGCCCAACATGGGCGGTAAGTCTACCTATCTGCGGCAGGCCGCACTGCTGGTCATCATGGCGCAGATGGGTTGCTTCGTCCCGGCTGAGCGCATGCGACTCTCCCTGGTCGACCGCGTCTACACCCGCATCGGAGCCAGCGACAACGTCTCGCGCGGCCGCTCTACTTTCATGGTGGAGATGACCGAGACAGCCGCCATCCTGAACACCGCTACCGAACGTTCGCTCGTCCTGCTCGACGAGATGGGACGCGGCACAGCGACCTACGATGGCCTCTCACTCGCCTGGGCAACAGTCGAGCACCTCCACAACCGCATCGGCGCACGGACACTCTTCGCCACGCACTACCATGAGCTCACCTTGCTGAGCGATCAGCTCTCGAAGCTCGAGAACCTGCGGGTTGCCTGCAAGGAAACCTCAACCGGTATCGTTTTTCTCCACGCAGTGGAGCGCGGTCCGGCAAACAAGAGCTACGGTATCGACGTTGCCCGGCTCGCCGGCCTGCCCCAGACAGTCATCGATCGCGCGCGCGATGTGCTACGCCTGCATGAGAAGGCGGAGAATGCCTCGGTTCGCGGAGCGATTCCGGCTCCTCAGCAGCCCGCCCTGCAGATGACGATCTTCACGCCGCTCTCGCAGAAGATCGTGGACCGCCTGCAGGAAACCGATATCAACTCACTTACTCCGATGCAGGCACTCCAGCTTCTGGACGAACTGAAGCGCGAATTGGATGGACAGTCATGAGCAAGCAGCCCGCGCGCGAGCCAGCAGCGATGACTGTCGCCGGCGTGATGTCCGGCACCTCCGCCGATGGCGTCGATGTTGCCATCGTTCGCATCGCTCCTGGCAAACACGTACCGAAATTGAAGCTGCTGGAACACCGGGCCTTCTCCTATCCCAAGGCGCTGCGCAACGCGGTACTGGCGGCGATGGATGCCCAGTCTATCTCTGCGGCTGAGATGGCGCGGCTGCACTGGCGACTGGGCGAGGTCTACGCCGACTGCATCGCACAGACTCTTGTAACCTCAAAGCGCAGAGCATCGCTGGTTGGCGTTCACGGACAGACGATCTACCACCAGGGCGCGGCATCACCCTACCTGGGTAAACCGTTGAAGTGCACCTGGCAGCTAGGCGAAGCAAGCTGCATTGCGGAGCGTCTTCGCATTCCGGTCATCAGCGACTTCCGTCCCGCAGACATGGCCGCCGGCGGACACGCCGCACCTCTGGTGCCGATGATGGACTACACCGTCTTCGCACACGCCAAACGCAATCGCGTGCGCAGACAGGCTGCTCGCCTTCGATACCGGCCCGGCAAACATGGTCGTCGATGCACTGATGCAGCGTCTCTTCAATAAGGCTTACGATCGCAATGGAGCCACGGCGAAACGCGGCGTTGTTCTTCAACCAGTACTGGACACGCTGATGCGCGATCCGTACTTCGCCGCGGCTCCACCGAAATCCACAGGCCGCGAGCAATACGGCGCCACCTTCGTCGACAAGCTGTTGAAGCTCAGCGGCAAAGCCCGCGGCGAAGACATCATCGCCACCGCGACTGCACTTACCGCCGAAAGCATTGCGCATGCCTACAGGACATTTGTATGGCCGCATCTCGGCATGAACGCTCCGCTTGCCGCAGGCACAGACTTCATCCCCGCCGGCGGTGGAGCAAAGAACGCCACGCTGATGCGGATGCTGCGAGAACGTCTCGAGCCGCTGCCTCACGGCCTGTCGTCCTTGGAAGGATCACGGATGCGCATTAGAGCGTTTTCCCTGTTGCTAGGTATCCCGAAAACGGCGTGCAGCGGCGTTTTCATTGCGGAAAACGCCCATAGATGCGGAAATCCTGCATTGCACCCACAGGGAAAACGCTCCAGGCTATTCGCAGCCTTACCTCTCATCGCACTTACGCTTGCCACAGGCTGCCGTACAAAGCCCGAAGGCAACATGGTGGTGATGGTTATCGAGTCGAGCCCGAACAACCTCGACCTCCGCATTGGCACAGACGCACAATCGGAACGTATCGGCGGTCTGATCTTCGATCCCCTGGTTCACAAAGACGAGCACTACAATCCGCAGCCGTGGATCGCGGAACGTTGGGAGCAGCCTGAGCCCACGCGCATGGTCTTCCACATCCGTCACGGGGTCACCTTCCATGATGGACGCCCACTCACTGCCGAAGACGTCGCCTACACCATCCAGTCCCTTCAGGATGGTTCCATCGTTACCAGCAAGGGAGCCAGCCTCTCCGCCATCAAGCAGGTTGAGGCTCCCGATCCCTACACCCTGGTGCTGCATCTCGATAAGCCCGACGCTTCCCTGCTCTTCAATCTCTCCGATGGTCTCTTCGGCATCGTCCCGCGAGGCAGCGGCAAAGAACTTGGAGCTGCGCCAATCGGCAGCGGTCCCTTCCGTTTTGTCTCGCAGGTGGTCGACAAAGAGGTCGTCGTCGAGCGCAATCCCCAGAGCTGGTCAGGTGTTCCGAAGATCGAGCGTGTCCGTTTCGCCGTGATCCCCGATGCGGTCACAACAGCTCTGGAGTTGCGCAAAGGTTCCGCCGACATCGCCTCCAACGTCATCACGCAGGACATGGTGTGGGCGATGCGCAACGAGAAAGAGATCATTACCGATGTAGGCCCCGGCTCCATCCTGAACTACATCAACTTCAACTGTAACGACCCTCTGCTGAGGCATCGCGAGGTGCGGCAGGCGATTGCGCTCGCCATCGATCGTCAACCCATTATTCACGCGCTCTTCCGCGATCATGCACGTCCCGCTGCCTCGCTACTGCCGAACGGCCACTGGGCACAGGCAACGACGGCTGAGCTCCCTGACTTCTCCTTCAACCCCGAACGCGCCCGCAAACTTCTTGACGCAGCAGGCTTCCCGGTGCGACCGAATGGATCACGCTTTCAGTTGACGATGAAGACCTCGACGGATGAGACGACGCGCCTGCTGGCAGCCATCCTGCAACAGCAATTGCGTGCCGTGGGGATTGATCTGCAGATCCGTTCGAACGAGTTCGGCACCTTCTACGCGGACGTCACCAAAGGAGCCTTCCAGATCTACGGTCTGCGCTGGATCGGATCGAACGAAGATCCGGACATCTTCCGTTACACCGTCTCTTCAAAGAGCTTCCCACCCAAGGGAGCAGACCGCGGCCATTACAGCAACCCCGAAGTGGACAGGCTGATCGCAGAGGCAAC
>JAEKKE010000601.1 GCA_019510535.1 Acidobacteriota bacterium | reverse complement strand
ACCTGGTTGTGCGGAGCGTTGGCGCGGCGATTGCGTCAGCCACGCGTGATTGGCGAGATCGCCGGCGGCATCCTGCTGGGGCCGGTCGCTCTGGGCCGCTGGATGCCTGCGGTGACCACAATGTTATTTGCTCCGGCGCGGCTGTCCTGGCTGGAGTTGATCAGCAACGTCGGACTGGTTGCGTTTCTTTTCCTGGTCGGTGCAGAGCTGGATCTGCGCGAGGTGGCGCATCACGTCCGGCGCGTGGTTGCGACGACAGCAGGCGGCATTCTGCTGCCGTTCCTGCTTGGAATCTTAGTAGCGCCGATTCTTCTGCGGCACTATGGTGTGCCCGAAGGCACTCGCTGGGGCTTCAATATCTTTCTCGCCGTGGCCATGAGCATCACGGCCCTGCCGGTGCTGGCGCGAATTCTCCGTGACCGCGAAGCCGCGGGTGTGCCGGTGAACACGGAGGTCGCGCAACAGTCGCTGCTGAGCGCAGCCCTGAACGATGCCCTTGCATGGTGCGTTCTGGCGGCGTTGCTCGCGGTGCTGCACGGCGGCGGCGCGGTGGAGATTGTGGTGCGGCTCGGGCTTCTGGTGGCCTTCACCATCGTGATGATGGCCGGCGTGCGGCCAATGTTGCGTCGTGTCTCGCTTGAGCGTCATGTGTGGACCGTGATGTTGGTACTGCTGCCTGCCATCAGCGCCTGGGTGACCAATGCACTCGGGATTCACCTGTTCTTCGGTGCTTTTCTGGCAGGTATCTGTGTCCCGTCGGAACGTGTCTTAGGCACGATGGAACGGCTTTTTCTGATCGTTTCGGCATGGACTCTGCCGGCGTTTTTTGCCCTGACCGGCCTGCGGATGCGGCCGGAGCTCTTTCATGCGGGCGGCTGGAGCGATCTGCTTCTGGTGCTGGCCGCAGCCGTGCTGGGCAAGATCGTGGGAGGGATGTTCGGCGCCGGCGTTGCAGGTACGCCGTGGTCGAAGGCGTTGCGGATCGGTGTGTTGCTGAACACACGCGGGCTGGTGGAGCTGATTGTGCTGAATGCCGGTTACCGCGAGGGGATCCTGAATGCCCAGGTCTTCACCCTGCTGGTATTGATGGCGGTGGTGACTACTGCGATGACCGGGCCTCTGCTCGACTTAGGGCGTGCCATCAAACCCCTGTCAGACAGCGCCGGAGCAGATTTCCCTGAGATCTAGGAGCGAGGAGAGAGCTGTAGCCGGCCTACTGGAACGACGAGAGACAACGAGATCGGGGAAATCTTCTCTGGCCCTTTGGGTTGCGGCGCAAATTCGCCCATACTTCGTTGTCGGCCTCGACTGTGGACCCGCCACAGCCTTCGGCCTCCGCCTCGCATGAACAAATTTGCGCTCGCAACGCTGACGGCAGGAGTTTGATGACACGCCCTCATCACGCGGCGGAATGTGGTGTAATCGGGGGTGAGACCTAACCTCGATCCGGAAAACCTAATACTGAAGTTGGCGCACCATGTTGCGTTTGGGGATGTCTCTATCTTTTTACGCGGGAGCGGATAGATGGAACGGCGTGAGTTTTTGCGGCAGTCGAGTGCATTTGCAGGGGTCGGCATGCTTGGCCTGGCCGGGTGTGCAAAGAGGCCGGTGACGGCAGG
>JAEKKE010000164.1 GCA_019510535.1 Acidobacteriota bacterium | reverse complement strand
CCAGAGTTGCCCAGCAGTCTGTATTCCATGCAGATTCACCTCTTATGCACAAGGGATGCACCAAGGACGCCATCGGACGCACCCCGGGTTTTCCATTATCCTCGACCGAGTCATGTCCCGTTCTGAATCTCCCACGACGCGTCCCGGCTATTTGAACCGTAACAAACAGAGAGTCATCGGCAAAGCTGCCTGGGTCGACTCCAATGCACCCAACCAGAACACCTACAAACTACGCTGCGAGCGGCACGGCTGCGGTTTCGAGTACGGAGCCGACGGCATCGATATCCACAAACGCAAATGCCCCCGCTGCCAGGACGGCAAACCCGGCCAGCCCGCGCCGGAGACGCTGCCGGCGCTCTTCTGAGACAAGCCATGGAACTAAGACAAGTCATGGAACCGGGCGATGCCCTGCAGCGTATTGTTCTACCATGCGCCTGTTGATTGCATTCCTGTTTCCGTGGCTCACGTTCTTCCTGATCGGACGGCCGTTTACCGGGTTGCTGTGCCTGCTACTGCAGATCACGATCCTCGGTTGGATTCCGGCGACGATCTGGGCCGTGTACGCCTTGTCACAATACAAGACCGATCGCAAGATCGCCCGGGCCCTGGCCCACCGCTGCTAGAGCAACCCATGCACTGGTGTCCCAGATCCCTAAGGGGACACGGGGCACCCAGTGCATGGTTCGTCGAAGATCTACTCCATAACAAACGGTGCAGGTCGCCGCTTTACGACCTGCGATTTCACGATCGATGTACTCGTCTGTGCTTTATCGATAATGCGATTGAGAACCTCGTCCAGGTGTTGAATGGACCGCAGATAGACACGCGCGACAAAACAATCGTCGCCCGTGACGCGGTCACACTCTGCGACCTCGGGAATCTCCTGAAGCAGCCGTTCCACTGCGAGCAGCTTTCCAGGCAGCGGACGGATACGAACGATCGCCACCATGGGATAACCCATGGCTTCCGCATTCAAGTCAAGGGTGAAAGCCCGAATCACGTCGTTCTCCTGCAGCTTCTGCAATCGCTCGGCTACCGCAGGCGAGGACATACCCACTTCGTCTGCAAGACTCTTCAGCGACATTCGTGCATCCGCAGAGAGTAGCCGTAGCAGTTCCTGGTCAGTCTGATCCATGCATCCCTCACGCCCTCAGAATCGAAGGAAAAACAAGTCTATCGCTTTCGAAAGCTGCCCAGAAGAGCGGAAATATTGCGAAATGCTATGTATTCCGAGGCCCTCACCTGCCAGAATCAAAGCATGGATAGACAGCGGCTTGGAACTCTGGAAATGTCCGGCGCCATGACAGTCTCTGGCACCATCGGATGGTTTGTTCTTAGTTCGGGAGAGAGCGTTCTTCGTGTGGTGCTTTGGCGCTGTATCTTCGGCGCCCTGACACTCTTTCTTGCGTGTGCCGCCATGGGGCTGCTGCACCATCTGCGGAACAAGCGCGTTCTTTTGCTGGGATCGCTCGGTGGGGTGATGATTGTCCTGAACTGGCTGCTGCTCTTCAGCGCCTACTCGCGCAGTTCCATCTCCATTGCGACAGCAATCTACAACACCTATCCCTTCATGCTGTTTGTACTGGGTGCGATCTTCTTTGCGGAGAAGATGACGGCGAGCAAGCTGCTGTGGCTGATTGCCGCATTCGCGGGCGTGCTTCTCATCGTGATGGCAGACACAAAGGTTGGCGGTTTCGGATCGCACTATCTGGCGGGCGTCGCCATGGCCTTAGGTGCTGCGCTTTGTTATGCCGTCTGCACCATTCTGATCAAGAAGCTGAGCGGAACTCCGCCTCACATCATCGCGCTGATCCAGGTTGTTGTAGGCATGATCCTGATGGGCCCGATCACGCACGCTGCACCGTCTACTTCCAAAGGCTGGGGCATGGTCGCCACCATCGGCATTGTGCATACAGGCCTGGTCTACATCCTGTTGTACGGCGCGATTCAGAAGCTGCCCACCCACCTGACAGCAGCTCTGTCGTTCATCTATCCGGCGGTCGCGATTCTGGTCGATATCATCGCGCTCGGACGGCGGTTGCATCCGATGCAGATCGCCGGAGCCGGCATCATCTTCCTCGCTGTCGCGGGCATGACTTTTGGATGGAGCTTGAAGCGGAGCGCGCCTCAGCCGGCTTTATCCGGCTGCGACTGATAGATCTCTTCCACTCGCTGCACCGTATCGATCTCATCCACCGGCTTGTCATCGCGGATGCGCATAATCCTCGGGAAGCGTAGCGCAAATCCGCTGTTGTGGCGGTCGCTACGCATCACGTTATTGAAGGCCACCTCCAGGATCTTCTTCGGCTCTACCGTGCGGAAGTGTCCAAAGTCTTCGAGCGTGTGCTCCTTCATCCAATCCGTGAGTTCGAGTATCTCGGCATCGGTTAAACCGGAGTATGCCTTGCCTACATTCAACAGCTCTCCGCCTTCACCGCGCACGGCAAAGGTGTAGTCGCTTAGCAGGCCGGCTCGCTTGCCGTGGCCGAACTCGCAGCCGGTCACGACCACATCCAGCGTTGCCAGTTCGCGCTTCAGCTTCATCCACATCAGGCCGCGGCGGCCAGGCTGATAGGTAGAATCCATCGCCTTCAGCATCACTCCCTCGTTGCCACGCTCACGGGCCTCACGGTAGGTGCGATCGATATCATCGGCACTCTCCACCACAAACGACGGCGACAGAATCAACCGTTCTACGTCGGGCTCGTCGCTGGCAAACAGGCCTCCGGCGGCCTTCTCTACCGGAGACCGGGTCACCTCCGAGATGCGCTCCACCACCGCCTCCAATTCATTGCGGCGGGCGCGCAGCGGAAGGTCGAGTTTGAGCTCACCGCCGGCATACATCAGGTCGAAGACCATGAAGACAACCGGTACTTGTGCGCGCATGGCATCGTTCACCTTCTTGCGCCCGATGCGAGTCCCGAGGACGGCGAACGGCAACGCTCTCCGCCCGGCAATGTCCCAGCCGAGAATCTCGCCATCCAGAATCAGCGGTTCTTTAGCTTTCTCGAAAGCCTCGACCAGTTCTGGATAGCTCTCGGTGATGTCGTCGCGGTTGCGGGAGTAGATCGCCACCCGCCCGTCGACGCCGCAGTGTACCTGCGCCCGCATGCCGTCGTACTTGTCCTCAACCAAAGCCTCGATCCGCAAGGCCTCCGCCGGCAGGTGCTCGGCCATCGGCACATCCGGGTCGGGCTCTTCGGCTTTGAGCTCGACATCCGCTGCTTCGGCTGACTCCTTCGTTGAAGCAAAGCGCTCCACGGCCTCCTCCGGTGTCTCCACCGGCGAGGCCAGCATGAAGCCGAGAGGATGAAACAACCGCATCCGCGCCTCAGCCAGAGTTCCGGCAAAGGCCCGTTCGACGGCCCTGGCGAGGTCAGCCTCCAGCATGACGGCGTTCCGTACCGCCCTCACCTCCGTACCCGAGGCCTCGGCGATCGCCTCTTCCACCAGGCTCTGTTTCACGCCGATGCGCATATCGCCGAGCATCAGCTTGAGCAGGTACTTCGCCTCCAGCGGAGTTGCCCGCCGCATCAGCTCTGTCAGGATGCGCTTCCGGGCAGCGGTCGACCTCGCCGAGGAAGACCCGGCAAAAGCCTCTTCCACTTCGTCCAGCACGATCTCCAGCTCCGCCAGCCCTGGCCACAGCTCAGCGGCAGCGGCGCCCAGGTCGCCATGCTTCCGGTAGACAGCCGACATGGTGACATCAGCCGCCCCGGAGATCTCCTTCACGATGCCGCTCAGCATCGCTCCACCAGCGTTCAGCTTGCGGTTGTCGGCCTCGGCAAACGGGAGCCCGGCCAGGTACTGTGCAAAGAGGCCGGCCTGCCTGCTGCTCTCGGCCTGCACTTTGGTGATGGCGGCGGCAATCGAGGCCCGCTTTTTCAGGCGGCTGGAGGTTCCGGCCAGCTCCTCTGCCAGCGATGCGAGTTCGGCAAACCGGGACATACGCCCTATGATGCCCGAACAAACCGGAGTATCCTAGAGACAGGCATATGCGCAGCCACCGTTCCAACCCGGCCCGCCACGACTTCGCCTAGCTGCGCCAAGTCTGCTGTCCGCTGCGCCGATCTACCGCGCCTCCTCATCCAATTAGAAAGCGTTACCCCTAAGGGCATACCTATGTTTGATCGTCTCCAACAACTCGAAGACCGCTACGACGAGCTCTCGCGCGATCTCGCCGACCCTGGCATCGTCACCGACCAGCAGCGTTACCAGAAGACTGCCAAGCAGCACCGCGACATGGAACCCACCATTGACAAGTTCCGTGAGTACAAGCAGGTGCAGCAGGGCATTGCAGACGCCAAGCTGATGCTCGAAGAAACCGATGCCGACATCCGCGCCATGGCCGATGAGGAGCTCTCCACCCTGGAGAGCCGGCTTCCCGCCATTGAGGACGAGCTGAAGGTCATGCTGCTGCCCAAGGATCCGAATGACGAGAAGAACGTCATCATCGAAATCCGCGCCGGCACCGGCGGCGATGAAGCCTCGCTGTTTGCGGGCGAGCTCTTCCGCCTGTACCTGCGCTTTGCGGAACAGCACCGCTGGAAGGTCGAGATCCTCTCCGAGAGCGAGTCGACTGTCGGCGGCATGAAGGAAGTGGTCGCCATCTTTGAAGGCGACCGCGTGTACTCGCAGATGAAGTACGAGTCCGGCGTGCACCGCGTGCAGCGTGTACCCGCCACCGAGACCCAGGGCCGCGTCCATACCTCCGCCGTCACCGTCGCCGTTCTGCCGGAAGCCGAGGAAGTCGACATCAAGGTCGAAGCCAAGGATCTGCGGGTCGACACCTTCTGCTCCTCCGGTCCCGGTGGACAGAGCGTGAACACTACCTACTCGGCCGTTCGTATTACGCACATCCCCACAAACACGGTCGTGAGCTGCCAGGACGAAAAGTCGCAGATCAAGAACCGCGAAAAGGCCATGCGTGTTCTTCGTGCCCGCCTCTACGAGGTGGAGATGGAGAAGCAGCATGCGGCCCAGGCCAGCGCCCGTAAGCAGCAGGTTGGCTCCGGCGATCGCTCGGAGAAGATTCGCACCTACAACTTCCCGCAGAATCGTCTGACCGATCACCGCATCGGCCTGACCCTGCACCAGCTTGACCTGATCATGGAAGGCAAGCTGCAGCCGGTGATCGATGCCCTGATCGAGCACGATACGGCAGAACGCCTCAAAGCCGAAGCCACAGCAGCCTAGAGCATTTTCCCTGCTGCCGGGTATCCCGGAAGAACGTACAGCGGCGTTTTCATTGCGGAAAACGCCCATAACTGTGGAGTCCCTACACTACACCTACAGGGAAAACGCTCTAACGAAAGGACGCCCACGTTCGCACTTTGCGCAACGTGGGTGCATCTCCCCCGATGAACCTTCGTGAGGCACAGCTCGCCGCCCGTACCCAGCTTGCGCACACGGAGAGTCCGGTGCGCGATGCCGAACTGTTGTTGCTCCACATCCTCGGAATCACCAAAGCACAACTGCTGATCGACCCCAAGCGCGAACTGACCTCCGCGGAGCTCGCCGCTTATCAGGCGTTGCTTGCCCGCCGCGCTGCCCATGAGCCCGTTCAGTACATCACCGGCATGCAGGAGTTTTACGGTCTTCCCTTCCGCGTCACCCCGGCAACCCTGATCCCCCGCCCTGAGACAGAGCTGCTGGTCGAATCTGTCCTGGCGCAGATCCCGCAGCATCACGCTGTGCGCATCGCCGATGTCGGCACGGGCACTGGATGCATCGCCATTGCGCTTGCCGTGCATCTGCCATACGCGCATGTGACCGCGCTCGATCTCTCCAACGACGCGCTGAGCGTCGCACGGGAGAATGCCGCCATCAATCATGTGAAGAAACGAGTCTTGCTGCTGCACTCTGACCTGCTCAGCAGCGTTGCCGGACAGGCCTTCGACGTCGTCGTCTCCAACCCTCCGTATGTTCCCTTCAGTGACCGCTCCACCCTTGCGCCGCAAGTCCGTGACTTCGAACCGGACACCGCCCTCTATGCAGGAGAAGATGGACTGGAGATCTATCGCCGCCTGATTCCCCAGGCATATAAGGCTCTACACCCAGGCGGTCTGCTAGCGATGGAGATCGGTTATGGACAGGATGCAGCCCTGCGATCGCTGCTCGCCGAATGGAACGAAGTGACAATCCTCAACGACCTGCAGGGTATTCCCCGCACCATCCTGGCAAAGCGTCGCAAGCATCAATTGGATGACACGCCCTGAGCTTCCAACGACGTAAAGGCCACCACGCGATTCCGGCCTGACTGTTTGGCGGCATAGAGCGCCTGATCGCATCGCCGCAGCGCGACCTGATCATCTTCTCCGCGTTCGCAGACGGTAACTCCGAAGCTCGCCGTCAGCCGCAGTTGCGAGTCGAACTCAAATCGCAGGCTGCGTAACCTTTCGCGCAAACGCTCCGCCACCACACGGGCGCCCTCCTCGTCGGTGTTCGGCAGAATGGCGACGAACTCTTCTCCGCCAAAACGGCCCAGTGCATCGGCAGGCCGTAGCATCTCAGACAGTGCCTTCGCGAACCTGGATAAGACCGAATCGCCTGCCGGGTGACCATAGCGGTCATTGATCAGCTTGAAGTGATCCACGTCCAGACTGATAAGAGCAATGCGTCCGCCATTCATGGACGCACGTCGCAGCTCTCGGCCAAGGCGGTCTTCCAGACCGCGGCGGTTCAATACCGACGTCAACGGATCGGTCAGCGACAAGGCATCCAGCTCATTGCTCAACTGCAGTGCGGCCATCCACAGATAGCCGATGGCGATACTGGCGCATAGAAGAACAACCTTTGAGAGCCGCGAGGCGCCATCGACCATAAAGGCCTGGTCATCGGCGGGAAGGTTCAGCAGTTGCCCACGAAGGATGGGCAAAACCATCCGCACGAGGCAGAAGGATGAGAAGAGAAAGAAGCTGCCTGCCAGAAACCGGGCCGGCAACTGCAGCGAACTCGGCGCACGACGCAGCAAGGTAACGCCGCTACGTGTCGTCTGCAGCGCAAGCGCCAGAACCAGAAGCTCTGTCCGCGTCCTCATCGGCAGATGCATGATCTGGGAATAGATGGAAAAGCCGACCGTCCCCACAAACAACAGGGCATCCACCCAGCGCTCCGTGTAACGGAGCTTCAGGAAACGGGTCATGGTCTCGTCCATCAAGGCAAAGCCAGTGATGATCAGCCCATCCGAGAGGATGAATGAAATACGGGGAATCTGATTGCGATAGAACAGGATCACCATCGCCAGAGCGATGAGCAGCACGCTGGCACACAGCCGGAGAACGCCACGCAAACGAGGCATGGAATGGGCCGCCAGACCCAAGCCAAGCATCAGCATGCCCAGCAGCAGGACGTAGGATTCCACCATCCAGCGCAGGCTTAAAGGGACATTCATACCCACAAGGATATAGTCGGCAAATTATTTTTCTTCGTGATATTCCTGCTCGGTATTCACATCCCAAAGAGAGTTTTTGCTCGTCTCACCGGCCAGAATGGCGTCCACGGCGGCCATCGCCGTCAGCATGGAATGGTCCTGGTTGTTGTACTTGTGCATGCCGTTACGGCCCACCAGGAAGAGGTTTTCGTAACGATCCATGTACCGGCGGATCTCGTCGAAACGGCCGTAGGTCCCGAAGTATGCCGGATAGGTCTTTGGAACCCGCACCACATGACCGTCGCGCACGTGCTCCCGGCGGATCATGCCGATCTTCTCCAGCTCCATGGCGCCGAAAGCCTTGAGCTCCTCGTCTGACATCTTCCACAGCGAATCGGTGTCATAACAGAAGTACTCCAGCCCCAGCCATACCTTCGACGGATCAGCGACCAGATAAGGACTCCAGTTGTTGAAGATCTGTAACCGGCCAATCTGGACATCCGGCTCCTGAATATAGATCCACGTATCTTTCAGCAGGCTGCCGTCCGGCTCTGTCTGCTGCAGCTTGTCTACCAGCAGGCCAATCGTGATGAAGTCGCGGTATTGCAAACCGTCAGCCACTTCAACCACATTCACAGGAGGCGCGACATCCAGCGAGTGCACCAGCTCTCGCACCGGCACGGTGGAGAAGAAGTGGTCTCCGGCAAAGGTCTGCCGCTCACCCGCGCGGTTGACCGCTTCCACACTGACGACGCGGTCGTCTTCGGTGTTGATCTTCACCGCGCGCCATCCCATATGCAGCTCTCCGCCCCTCTGCTGCACGAGACCGGCAACGTGTTCCCAAAGTTGTCCGGGGCCAAACTTGGGATAGAGAAACTGCTCGATCAGTGAGGTCTCAGTCTTCTTCTGCTCGATGTCGCCCTCAGTCCTGCCGAAGGTCTTCTTCAGGAAGTGCTTTACCGCGGCTGTCAAGCTCAGGCCCTTGATGCGCTGCGCTCCCCACTCTGCGCTGATCTCCTCGCACGGCACACCCCATACTTTTTCGGTGTAGCTCTTGAAGAACGTCAGGTACAGCTCGCTGCCGAAGCGGTTCACCAGGAAGTCGCGCAGGCTTTTCTCCTGCTTAATGGGAAATAGACGTGATGACAGGTAGCTGAAACCGATGCGCACCAGGCGGATTGGCCCCAGCTTGCGAAGTGTCGGTCCACTCAGGCTCAGCGGATAGTCAAAGAACTGCCGCATGAAGTAGATCTCGCTCTTGCGCGGCCGCACCAGCATGACGAGGTCTTTATCCTCGCCATCGCGGCGTTCGTGCATGGGCAGATGCCGTGTCTTGTTCTGGTAGCTGATCGCCGCTTCGGCCTCGGCCTCGTGCTCCACCGGCATCAGCTCGAGCCACCAGCGCATCACCTTGTCGCTCTTTGAAAAGAAGCGGTGACCGCCGATGTCCATTCGGTTGCCGTTATAGCGCACGGTGCGCGAGATGCCGCCAACACAGTCTCCGGCTTCGAGAACGATGGGTTGGATATCCGATTGCCGTACCAGTTCCAGAGCGGCAGTCAGACCAGCAGGGCCTGCGCCCAGGATCACGGCTTTCTTTCTCATTCCACTTCTATCCTACGGAGGATTCCGAAACTCTGTCGATTTGTTGTACCTGTGACGCCGCGACCGCAGAAAAGGACGCACCCACCAAACTCTGTTTCCGCGCGGAGACCGTCTAGGGTGCCCGCACAGACCGTCTAAAATAGGCATAGACATGCACACCCTGGTCACCGGCGCCTCCGGATTCTTTGGCGGCGTTCTCAAGCGCAGACTTCTTCGTGAAGGCCATACCGTCGTCAATATTGACCTGGAACGCGACGAGGATACCTTGCATGGACTGACCTCCATCCAGGGTGATCTTCGCGATAAGGCATTGATGCAACGTGTCTTTGCCGAGCATCGCTTCGACGCTATCTTTCATGTCGCGGCACAGTTGGCTCATGGCGCCCGGATCGACGAGCATCTCCTGTGGACCTCGAACGTCGACGCCACCCGGCTGCTCGCCGACCTGGCCGTCGAGCATGGCGTAAAACCGTTCGTCTTTACCTCCACGAACTGCCTGTGGGCCGCCAATATGGGCCGCCCCATTACAGAAGAAGACACACCTGCTCCGGTGGAGATCTACGGCCGCTCCAAATGGGAAGCGGAGAAGATTCTCTTGGGCTACACCGATCGCCTGAATGTGGTGACACTGCGCTGCCCCACCATTATGGATTCCGGCCGCCTGGGCCTTCTCGCCATCCTGTACGAGTTCATTGACGACCACAAAACTGTCTGGGTCGTCGGTCCTGGCGACAATACCTATCAGTTCATCTACGCCGACGATCTCGCTAAGGCCTGCATCCAGGCGGCAGGCTACAACGGCAGCAATACCTTCAATGTCGGCTCAGACGACGTGAAGTCGATGCGTGCTGTCTATGAGTCCGTCATCGCCGCCGCCGGATCGCGCAGCAAGGTGCGCTCCCTGCCGCAGGGTCCGACGATTGCCGCCATGATTGCGGCGCACAAACTCAAGCTCTCGCCCCTTGGGCCGTATCACTACAAGATGATTGCCGAGAGTTTTCTGTTCGATACCACACGCATCAAACGCGAGCTCGGCTGGCGGCCCACGCTCACCAATGAGGAGATGCTGCTGCGTGCCTACAGCTACTACTCACAGAATCGCAAGGAGATCGCGGCACGCACCGATGTCTCCGCGCACCGCAAACCGGCGAGCATGGGTATTATTCGCCTGTTAAAGTGGCTGAGTTAGACCTCCAGAGATACAACCTCTCCCGGCAACACTCCATCCCACGTCCCTAACGGGTCGGCCTGCAAGACTTTCTGCAATGGGATTTCAGTTGTTCGGAGGAAAGTTTGCGTGGGCACCTGGGTTACGACGAGACCTCTCGTCCATGTCCCGACAACTCTGCGGATCACGGCCAGCAGGGCACAGGCATGGATTGATGCCCACCCTGCTCTGTCTTTCATGGGGCTTAGCCTCTTCTACGTCATCATCACGGCGCTGCTTTCTTCTATGAAGCTGCTGTGGCTCGACGAGTTAATCACGTATCACATTGCGAGCCTGGGTTCAGCCCACGCAATCTGGCACGCCCTCAGCCAGGGCGCCGACCCGAATCCGCCACTGTCTCACCTCGCGGTTCTGGGTGTAATGCGTCTCTTTGGCGATCACGAGCTCGCGTTGCGCCTTCCGGCCATCGCCGGTTACTGGTTGGGATTGTTGTCGCTCTATCTCTTCCTGCGGCGGCGAATCTCACCCACATGGGCACTCGCGGGAACCCTCCTGTCCATGGCGACCGGAGCCTTCGAATACTCGTACGAAAGCCGCAGCTACGGCATCTTTTATGGTTTCGCAATGCTGGCCGTACTGTGCTGGTCGCGAACCATCCAACCGAAGACGCGCAGCAGTGGCGCCCTTGCTCTGATTGGCATGGTGATCGCGCTGGCGCTCGGCATCTCCACCAATTACTTCGCCGTGCTCGCGTTTCTTCCCGTGGCCGCGGGTGAGGTGACTTTCACCCTGCAGCAATTCCACGCAGAACGATGGCGTATGCCAACCCTTCGCTATGCCATTCGTCCCCGAATCTGGGTGGGCATAATGCTGGCCGCTGCTCCTCTCGGCTTCTATCGGGGCCTGATTAAGGCAGGAATTGCAACCTATGCTCCGCATGCATGGAACAAAGTCTCTATCGATCAGGCCTTCGATTCATACACCGAGATGGTAGAGGCGGTGCTTTATCCGCTGCTCGCGCTGTTTCTGCTTGTTGGCATCGTCCGCGTCTGCTCTCGCTTCTGTACTACCTGCCGCGCCGGGCTGCGCCCCAGAGTCCTGGGTGACCTGGCAACGGAGTACCGCATACGACATGGGAGACAAGCATTTCCAACGCATGAGCTGATCGCGGCATTCTTCCTCATGCTGTATCCGTTTCTCGGTTACGCGGTCGCTTCTATCAAAGGCGGCATGCTCTCTCCGCGTTTTGTGATCCCGGTATGTTTCGGCTTTGCCATTGCCGGCATTGCGGCGGCGCATCGGCTCTTCGGACATATGCGCTACGCAGCCATCATCTTCCTCATCCTCTTCGTGACGTGGGTGACGACCCGCGAGTCCATCATCGGCTATTGGTATGCAGAGCAGAAGCAGAGCTTCTATAAGGTCGTGAACCACCTTTCGACAATCGCTAATGACCAACCGATCGCGATCCCCGATCCACTCATGGTGCTTACCTTCCAGCGCTATGCACCGCCCTCGCTTGCCTCTCGCATCGTCTTCCCGGTCGACTTCGACGCGATCCGCCGATTCCGCGGAGAAGACTCTCCAGACCGCAACCTCTGGACCGGACGGAACAGCTACTATCACGTCCCCATTGTGCCGTTGGCTGGCTTCCTGCAAAAGACAGACCATTTCATCATCCTTGGCCACGACAAGAACTGGATGGTGCAGGACTTGAAGGAACACCGTTATCCGGTCGATGAGATACCAATCAATACCCGTGCGGGAGCGATTGGAGGATTTACACCGTTGATGCACGGTGTGCCGAAGTTCTATGAGGCTTCAGGAGATCGCTCGCCGGCCAGCGGATACGGACGTTCCACCACAGTTATTCTGTTTCACAGTGAAACGAATCAGCCGCATGAGGACGATTCAGAACATCCGATTCAGGACGTTCGATAGCAAGACGGTTGATAAGAAGCATCTAGATGCACCGACACTCTCGTTGCCCCATTCTTTCGCCGATAGGCGGAAGAATGGGGCAACGGAGCATTACTTCCTCATAAATCTCGCACAAAAACAAAAAGGCCGGGCAATATGCCCGGCCTTTTCTTCCTCTTACGCCGGAACCGCTTCCGACTCGACAACCTCGAAGGTGAGGGCGTCTTTGCCTGCATCGACACGCACCTTGTCGCCGTGCCGCACTTCACCATCCAGAATCTTGATGGCGAGCGGGTCCTGCACCAGGCGTTGGATCGCGCGCTTCAGCGGACGAGCTCCATAGGCACGATCGTAGCCTGCGGCAAAGAGCTTCTTGTGCGCCTCCGGTGTCAGCTCCAGATGGATCTTCCGTGCATCCAGCAGCTTCTGCAGGTCGGCAAGCCGCAGATCGACGATGTGCGTCAGCTGCTCCTCGCCCAGCGGATGGAAGACCACGATGTCGTCCACACGGTTCAGGAACTCCGGGCGGAAGTGCTGTTTCAGCGAGTCGATCACCCGACTCTTCGCATCCTCGAAGCCATCCTCGCTATCAGCCCATGCTGTCGCCAATGCACTTGCACCGATGTTCGACGTCATGATCAACACAGTGTTCTTGAAGTCAACCGTGCGCCCCTTCGAGTCCGTCAGCCGGCCATCGTCAAGCACCTGCAACAGTACATTGAAGACATCCGGATGCGCCTTCTCGACCTCGTCGAAGAGCACCACGGCATACGGACGCCGGCGGATCGCCTCCGTCAACTGTCCACCCTCGTCGAAGCCCACATATCCCGGAGGAGCGCCGATCAGCCGCGCGACCGCGTGCTTCTCCATGTACTCCGACATGTCGATGCGCACCATCGCCTGCTCGTCGTCGAAGAGGAACTCCGCCAGGGCACGCGCCGTCTCCGTCTTACCCACACCTGTGGGTCCAAGGAAGATGAAGCTGCCGATGGGACGCTTGGGATCGGACAGACCCGCACGGGAACGGCGAATCGCATTCGCCACCACCGTCAAGGCCTCATCCTGCCCGACGACACGCTCCCGGAGACGCTGTTCCATCTGCACCAGCTTCTGCACTTCGCCTTCGAGCATCTTCGCCACAGGAATACCGGTCCACTTGGAAACGATCTTGGCGATATCTTCCTCGTCGACTTCCTCCTTCAACATGCGCTGCGCAGTGTCGCTGCCGTCCTGCAGCTTTTCCAGCTCCTTCAGCTCAGCCTCGGCCTTCGGCAGATCGCTGTACTGGATCTGCGCTGCGCGTCCGAGATCGCCCTTGCGAGTCTGTTCTTCGATCTGGAAACGCAGGCTCTCGATCGACTGCTTCAGCTCGCTGATGCGGCTGATGGCATCCTTCTCCTTCTGCCACCGCGCCCGCAGACCGCTAGCCTGCTCCTTAATGTCGGCCAGCTCCCTCTCAACCTCCTGCAACCGCTCCTGCGAGTTCGGATCCTTCTCCCGCTTCAGAGCTTCGCGCTCAATCTCCAGCGAGGTCGCGCGGCGCTCCAGGGCATCGATCTCTACCGGCACACTGCCGATCTGGATAGCCAACGACGCAGCCGCTTCGTCGACAAGATCAATCGCCTTGTCCGGAAGGAAACGATCGCTGATGTAGCGATGTGACAGCACAGCCGCCGACACAATCGCCGAGTCCTTGATGCGCACTTTGTGGTGCGACTCGTAACGCTCCTTCAGACCGCGCAGAATCGCGATCGTGTCGTCGACATTCGGCTCGCCGACATAGACGATCTGGAAGCGGCGCTCCAGCGCGGCATCCTTCTCGATGTATTTGCGATACTCGTTCAGCGTGGTTGCGCCGATGGCTCGCAATTCGCCACGCGCCAGCGCCGGCTTAAGCATGTTGCTGGCGTCGATCGCGCCTTCCGCTGCTCCGGCGCCTACCAGAGTGTGCAGCTCGTCAATGAACAGGATGATCTGTCCGTTCGACTCTTCGATCTCCTTCAGCACAGCCTTCAGACGGTCTTCGAACTCACCGCGGAACTTCGCGCCGGCCAGCATCGATCCCAGGTCGAGCGAGATCACCCGCTTCTCCTTCAGGACCTCCGGCACATCGCCGGAGACGATGCGGCGCGCCAGGCCTTCGACAATCGCTGTCTTACCCACGCCGGGTTCACCGATCAACACCGGGTTGTTCTTAGTACGGCGCGAAAGCACCTGGATGACACGGCGAATCTCCTCATCGCGGCCGATCACCGGATCGAGCTTGCCCTTACGCGCCTGCTCGGTAAGGTCCTTGGCGTATTTCTCCAGCGCCTGGAACTTCCCTTCTGGATTCTGATCCGTCACACGTTGCGTGCCACGCACCGAGGTCAGCGCCTTCAGGATCGCATCATGGGTTGCGCCGAAGGTCGCTAGAGCCGTCTGGACGACACCGTTCTTCTCTTCACTCAAGGCCAGCAGAAGATGCTCGGTCGAGACGTACTCATCCTTGAAGTTTTCCGCCTCTTTGAAGGCGCGGTCCAATACCTTCTGCAGAGCAGCACCCACACCTGGCTGCTGATTGGCTCCCTGCACTTTGGGCAGTTTCGCGATGGCCGCATTCACCTGGCTCAGAAGCTGCTGCACAGGTACACCGATCTTCTCCAGGACGGGAATCACGATACCCTCGCGGTCTTCCAGCAGAGCAGCGGCAAGATGCAACGGCAGCACCTCGGGATTTCCCGAGTCAGAGGCATGCCCCAGCGCCGCCTGCACCGCCTCCTGCGACTTCACCGTAAATTTGTCCCAACGAATGGCCATCGTTTCTTTACCTCACCTAATCCTTAGATACATCCCAAACCCATAGGGCGTTTCATCCAATTTCTGACGTCAGCGTTGTGAGCGAAAATCGGTCCAGACGAGGCGGAGGCCGAAGACTGTGGCGGGTCCACAGTCGAGGCTGACAACGAAGTATGGACCGATTTGCGCCACAACCCAAAGGGCCGGGGCAAATTTTCCCGATCTCTTTGTCGCTCGTCGTTCCAGTAGTCCAGCTACAGTTCACTCCTCATTCCTCGATCTCGAAAAAATCTGCTCCCGGCGCTGACTGCCAGAAATTGGATGACACGCCCTAGGACCGTGTCCCGCATCACAAAAGAATGGGAGACCACCTTCAACCGGCAGATCTCCCATCATGTCCCCACCGCGAAAATGCAATGGGTTTCATCGATAGCGACAAGGCCGGCGGCCCTTCGCCATCAGGCGCCCGTCAGTGCACCATGAAGCTTACGCCGCGGTCTTTGCCTCAACCTGTTTCGGACCGGTACCGGCGCCTACGCCTACCTTGATCTGCTTGGGCTGAGCCTCAGACTTCTTCGCGATCTCAACCTGAAGCACGCCATCCTTATAGTCAGCGTTCACCTTCTCCATATCCGCTGTTTGCGGAAGCGTGAACACGCGGATGAAGCTGCCATAACGGCGCTCAATGCGATGGAAGTTCTCTTCCTTCTCTTCCTTCTCGAACTTGCGCTCGCCCTTGACCGTCAAAGTCTGGTTCTCCAGACGGACATCGATATCTTCCTGCCTGATCCCCGGAACGTCGAGTTTCAGCACGATCTTCTGCGCATCCTCATAAACGTCCACGGCAGGGGTGAAATTCCCTGATGCCAACGACTCACTGCGACCTTCAGGCGCACCGAAGTCGTTGAAGATCGAGTTCAAACGGTTCTGCAGAACAGCCAGATCCGAGAACGGGGTCCAACGTGTGATCGTCATGATGCATTTCCTCCTGAGTTGTGGGCCGGATCGCCGGCCTTCACATCATCTGACGCATACCATAGCACAACCGATTCATAAAATGTGATGGCAAGACACTCAACTTTAGGACAAATTTTTACATCCCTGTAAATATTTGAAAATAGGCTACTTTTTCACATGTTCCAGACGCCGCTCGGCCCATTCACCACCAAAAACCGTCGCCGGAACCATGACGACGATCGATACCCAGGTCAGTTCCAGGGAACCCGACCGGCTGACAAGGACAGACTCCGCCACCCCAAATCCGCCCGTCGCGAACAGAATGATTGCCGTCCCCCAGGCTGAGCGACGCGAGCCACCGATGACCGCTGCCAGAAATCCGGTCGCCACCGAGCAGAAGAAGCCGACTACGATACTTGCGAGCAGGTAGCGCGTCGAGACCCGCTGCGTCGGATCATGATGAGTCTTGAAAAACCAGACAACCGAGCTGCCAAGTGAGAGCAGGTAACCAATGACAGCGCCGACAATGATCCGAAACATGGGAGATCTCCGTGCTGAATGATGACATACCGACTCAGGCAACTCCGCAACAAAAGGTTTGCATCGCATGGAAGTCCCATTGATAGTCTCGATGCGTGCCCTTGGTTACCGGCTCGCCTATATCGGCGCCGTTCTGATCGTGTTGCTCAATAGCTGGTTGGCCTATCGCTCTCTCCGCATCTTTGCGGCGAGCCAGCAATGGCAGACCCATACCCTGGAGACCCTAACGGCCTGCGAGCAGTTAGTGGCAGAGATTCGGACGGCCGAGGGCGCAGCTCGAGGCTACGTTCTGCAGGCGGACCCATTCCTGGAAAAGCAGTACAACGATGCCATCAACAAGGTCTGGGACACCTTTGAGCACGTGGGCAAGCTCACGGACGATAATCCCGGCCAGCAGGCTCGCCTCCCCAAAGTCCGCGAGCGGATTCAGGCACGGCTCACCTCGATTGAGATCGGCGTTCAACTTCGCAAGGCTCAACCAACCGCCGCGCTCACACCGGAGCAGCTCGCGATCATGGTGACCGACCAGTATCAGTATGGCGACTTCACAACGGCTTACGCCATCGCCCAGATCGAAGGAGAGGAACGTCGTCTGCTCAAATGGCGGGATGCCCAGGTGACAAGTGCCCGCCGCTCGGCCTACACCACCTTCGGCGTTGCGACCGGACTGAATCTGCTGTTCCTGATTCTCGCCTTCCACTTCCTTGGAAAAGAGGTGGCCGCCCGCGACCGGATCACCGCGCAGTCCGAGGAGATTCGTGCTCTGGCTACCGGCCTGGAAAAGCGTGTGCAGGAACGCACGCATGAGCTCCAAACCTCGAACCAGGAGCTCGAAGCCTTCTCCTATTCCGTATCGCACGATCTTCGCGCACCGCTACGCACCATCGATGGCTTTTCGCTGGCCCTGTATGAGGACTACGGCGATAAGCTGGATGATCAGGGGCGCGACTACATTCATCGCGTCCGCAATGGTGTGCAGCGCATGGGCCAGTTGATCGATGCCCTGCTGCAGTTGTCCCGTGTCACCCGAACCGACCTTGTCCGCGAGGCCACGGATCTGGCGGAGGTTGCCCGTTCCGTCGCCGCCGACCTCAAAGCCTCAGACCCTGATCGCAATGTCCGCTTCGAGATTCCCGGCACGCCCATGCTGGCTAAGGCTGATCCGCGTCTGCTGCGCATTGCCCTGGAGAACCTGATGGGGAATGCCTTCAAGTTCACCGCAAAAACACCGAACGCTGTCATCAGGTTCGGCTCCTATCCGGAAGATGGCGTGAACGTCTACTTTATCCGCGATAATGGAGCCGGCTTTGACATGAAGTATGTCGATCGCCTCTTCACTGCGTTCCAGCGCCTGCACGGAGACCGCGACTTTAAAGGGTCCGGCATAGGCCTGGCGACCACGCTTCGCATCGTCCGCCGGCATCAGGGCCGCATTTGGGCCGAGGCTAAGGAGGATCAGGGCGCGACCTTCTACTTCACACTTGGATCATAATCTTTGGGGAGAAAGGCTCCTACGAATGGCCATCAACACGAATTTGATTCTGCTGGTCGAAGACGATCCGGACCACGAGGCACTCGCCATCCGCGCTTTGCGTAAGGCCAATGTCGCAAACGAGATCAGTGTCGCGCGCGACGGCGCCGAGGCTCTTGAGCTGGTCGAAAGGTACGAGGCGGGTGAGCTTCCTATGCCGCAGCTCGTTCTTCTGGACCTGAAGCTTCCCAAGGTGCAAGGTCTGGATGTGTTGAAGGCAATTCGCTCCAAGGAAAGGGCCTCATTGTTGCCCGTCGTTGTACTCACTTCCTCGGACGAAGAGCGTGATATCGTCAGCTCGTATCGTCTGGGCGTGAACAGCTACATTCGCAAACCAGTCAACTTTACAGATTTTGCCGAAGCCACCAAGCAGCTTGGAATGTACTGGCTTCTGCTGAACCAAGCGCCGCCGATCTCCTGAGACACGCGCGTGACCCTACCGCAACCCAATCTCGCTCCCCTCACAGAACAACGCAGGCGGCTTCGCGTCCTTATCGTCGAAGACTACGAGCCTGATGCGTTGTTGCTGCGGCGTCACCTGCACCGCGCCGGATACGAGATCGAGATGCGGCGCATCGAAACCCGCGCACAGATGCATGAGGCCCTGCGTTCGGGGAGCTGGGACCTGGTCATCGCCGACTACACACTGCCTGGTTTTGGAGCACGCGATGCCCTGGCCCTGCTGCAGGCCAGCGGGATCGACCTGCCCTTCATCATCGTCTCTGGCACCATCAGCGACGAGACCGCTGTCTCCGCCATGCGCGCCGGAGCCCACGACTATGTGTTGAAGGACAATCTGGAGCGCCTGGTACCCGCAATCGAGCGAGAGCTCGCCGATGCCGAAGCCCGCCGCGAAAAGCTACACACCGCCGCGGCGCTCAAAACTCTGGAAACGCGCTTCTCCGCAACCTTCAACCAGGCTGCCGTGGGCATGGCGCATATCTCACTCGATGGACGATGGATCCTGGTCAATCAGCGCCTGCGCGACATGCTCGGTTTGACCGCGGAGGAGCTCGACTCAATCAGCTTCTACGATCTGCTACTGCCGGCCTCCGATCGGGATGAAGACGAGGAGATCGTCTTCGAAGATCTGCTCTCTCGTCGAATCCCAAGCCTGCGCGTCGAAAAATGCCTGCGCCACAAAGATGGCCATGCCGTCGATGTGCAGCTCACCATTTCTGTCCTGCAGCCAGACCCCAATGAGACAGAGTCGCTCTCGCTCGTGATCGAGGATATCTCCGCGCGCAAGGCCGATGCCCGCGAGCGCGCCGACCTGGTGAAACGCCTGATCAACTCCGAGCGCTTGGCTTCCGCGGGACGGATGGCCAACACGCTGGCGCATGAGATCAATAACCCGCTCGAAGCTCTGACCAACGTGCTGTATCTGCTGCAGACTCATCCAGAGCTTCCACTCGACCTGCAGGAGCTGGTCAATATGGGGGCACGCGAGCTTGACCGTGTCGGCCACATCACGCGCACCACACTCAGCTTCTATCGTGGCAACTCCGGCAGTGGACATCTGGTGAATAAACTGATCGGCGAAGTGGTGCAGATCTTTGCCTCTCGCGCCGAAGGAGCGCAGGTACAGATCGTCACGGACCTTCGTCCTTCTGCTTCGGGAACGACCTTCCCCCTTTCACTGCGGCAGGTCTTCGCCAATCTGATCGGCAACGCCATCGAAGCCATGTCAGGCACGGGCGGCACCCTCACCATCCGCTCCCGCGAGACAGCCACATGCGCTATCGTGACCATCGCCGACACCGGCCCGGGAATTGCGCAGGCGCACATCTCACAGATCTTCGAGCCCTTCTTCACCACCAAGGGCGAGCGCGGCACCGGCCTAGGCCTGTGGGTCACACGCGGTATCGTCGTCGAGTCCGGAGGGACCCTCACTCTGCGCTCGAGCACCGACTCCAGGCATCGCGGCACCACCATGCGAATTGCGCTGCCTTTGAAGAGTTAAAAGTTGCAAGTTAAAAGTTAAAGCGTTAAGGCATGGGAACGCGTTACGGATCGCCACATTGAGTGTGCCTTCGTTGATTGCTTTTGAGTTTGCCTTGGTGGTTGCAATGAAGGCCGGCTACACTGCTGCGACATGGCCAAATCATTCCGAGAACTCCTTGTCTGGCAAAAGTCAATGCAATTAGCCGAATCGGTGTACCGTAACACCGAAGGCTTTCCCTCTCGAGAAATATATGGTCTCGCTGCCCAAATGCGAAGGGCAGCAGTATCCATCCCAAGCAACATCGCTGAAGGATCAAATCGAGGAACGCGCAAGGACTATCGGCAGTTCGTTACGATTGCTCGGGGCTCTGCCAATGAACTACAAACCCAGATCGAGCTCGCACATCGAATCGGTCTGATTGAGAGCAAGAGAGCGGACGAGTTATTAAAGCAAGCTTTGGAAGTTAGCCGCATGCTGCATAATCTTTGGGCTTACCTTTCGCCAAAGAAGTCCGAGCAGCCTTCGGCCTAATGAAGGCTTCGAAGCATGTGTAGTCCAGGCCTTAACGCTTTAACTTTTAACTTTCAACTTTTAACTCTTAACTCTTAAACAAGGACTGGAACGTTCTCGACGCCTTCCACCCCGAACACTTTGCGATAACGAACAAGCTCTTCCTCGGGCCCAGTGGCTTTCTGATAGTTATCACTCAGCTTGACCGCAGGTTGCCCATTGACTGTCTGCAGTTTGCAGATCAGACCAAGCGGCTCCAACTCATGTTCCCGGCGCGGATGGCAGTCGCGGAAGTCGTTGGTCAGCAGTGTTCCCCAGCCGGCGCTGAAACGGACCCTTCCGTGGAAGCGCTGATGCAGGGTAAGAATCTCGTCTACATCCAGCCCGTCACTTGCGATCAGGCGCTTTCGAGTTGGATCCTGACCGCGCTCTTTAAGCCACGCGATGTATTCCTCGCCTGCGATAAGAGGATCTTTGCTGTCGATACGCAGGCCGGTCCATGCTGCGACCCAATCCGGAGCATTGCGAAAGAACTGCGTGCTGCCGTAGGTGTCGGGAAGCAGCATCAGCAGTGCTCCACCGTAGGTCTGCTGCCAGAGCTCGAGCACGTTGTACTGCGACTGCAACAGCTCGTCTTCCGTGTTTGCCATCGCGGCCAGAGCCATCGGAAGCTCGTGCGCGTTGGTGCCAATGGCTTCCATATCGTGCTTGTATGCGAGATAGGTATTAGAGGTTCCGGTGAAGCGGTCACCAAGCGTGGAGTACATGGCATCGACAACATACTCTTGCCACAGAAAGCTGTGACGGCGGCGCGTGCCGAAGTCCGCGATGCGTAGACCATCAACCGCACGCATCCGTTCGATCTTCTCCCACAGCCGTGTCTTCGCCCGCGCATACAGAATGTCGAGCTCCAGCTCGTTCAGACCGCGCAGACCATAACGCGTCTTCATCTCGCTCAGGATGGAGAGCGCATAGATCTCCCACATGGTCACCTGTGTCCACTCGCCGGCAAACTCAAGCTTCACTTGTCCATCGACAACATCGAGCAGGTAGTCCGGAAGGCGGAAGTCATGTTCCAGCCATTCCAGAAAGGCGGGATCGAAGATACCGCGTACGCCATAGAAGGTATT
>JAEKKE010000049.1 GCA_019510535.1 Acidobacteriota bacterium | reverse complement strand
AAGCTGGAAAGCCTTCGATCGATAAAAGCGAGGAGAGCTCCTCCAAGAACAAGAAGAAGAAGGGTCTGGGCAAGATCAACCCGTTCTAAATACCTTCTACGACTCACAATGAAAAAGCCCCGGCCCGCCGGGGCTTTTTCGTTGAGGGTGTCCCAGAAGTTCTCTTTATAAATGTTGTCATCCTGAACATCGTGAAGGACCTGCTTTTCAATGCTTCGGAAGGCAACTACTCTCCAGGCGCCTTCGTCGACCCCGGTGTCGTCCCTGTCTCACCCGGCGCTGCCGGATCGATCTCACCGGCCTTATTCTCCGGCGTACTGGATCTCACCTCCGTATGCCCCGGACCGGCAGTCGCCGGGTTATCACCCTTCGGGCCCGAGGGAGTTACCTTCGCATCGTGTTCACGTTGTTGTGTCGTCGCCATGCCCGGATAGGAGTGCACAAGCGCGACCGCGGATGCCTTGTATCCTTAAGGTGTGGCTCCTCCCTGTTTATTTCTTGATCGTGACGGCGTCGTGAACGTCGAAATTGGCTACCTGCATAAGATTCCTGACGTCCAGTGGATGCCCGGCATTACGTCGCTCATCCGCACCGCCCGCGCGCACGGCATGAAAGTGGCCATCGTCACCAACCAGGCCGGCATCGCTCGCGGCATGTACACCGAAGAGCAGTTCCATGAGCTGATGGTCTGGATGCGTGCCGAGCTCAACCGCGAACAGGCCGACGTCGATGCGGTCTACTATTGCGCCCATCACCCGGTGCACGGTGTTGGCGAATACAAGCGCGAGTGCGACGAACGCAAGCCCGGCCCCGGCATGCTGCTGCGCGGAGAGCGCGAGCTTGGCATCGACCTTTCCACCAGTATTTTGGTGGGCGACCGCTGCTCCGACCTTGCCGCCGGACACGCCGCAGGCATAGAACAGGTCTTCCTCATCCGGGGCACGGAAGAGGCCGGCTGCGGTGAACCGCATACCGCCATCGAGTCACTGGCAGAAGTCGAACGCTGGATCGCAGAGCGATATCAGAAGGTGTAAAGCATTTCTCCTAAAGACGCAGAGCGGAGGCTTGGCTTTCTGCGCCGTTTTCCAGTGAAGAAAACGGCATTCGCAGGTTTATCCAAAGTTACAGTATTAGGAGAATTGCTCTAGTCATGGAACGGATGCGGGATTTACTGCGCAACACGCTGAGCAAGTCGCTGCGTACGCTCAGCGAGACCGACAGGCTGGCGGCCGCATGGCCGGTCGTCGCCGGCTCTGCCATTGCCGCGCACAGCCAGGTGACTGCGTTCGAAGAAGGCACGGTCATCCTCTACGTGGACGACCCCGCATGGCGGCCTCAGCTTGAGGCCATGTGCGGGCGCCTGGTGGGTGACCTGAAGAAAGTCGCCGGCGTCTCCGTGACTGGCCTGCGCTTTGTGTCGGGCCAGGAGCGGCCTCGCTATACTCAGAAGTGATGAGTGAGACGGTAACCCTTGACGTCGTGCGCCGCGTGGCCGAACTGGCCCTGCTTGAGCTGAAAGACGACGAAGTCGCCCGCATGCAGAAAGACCTGAACGCCATTCTTGGCCACATCGACCAGTTGAATGAGCTGGATACGGCCGGAGTTCCGCCGATGGCGCAGGTCAGCGAGATTCTTGGCGGACAGGTCGAAGCCTCCGCCGAGGCGCTGCGGGAAGACGTCGTGCGCCCCTCGATTGACCGGACTGCGGTGCTGCGGGAAGCACCCGAAGCCGACCACCGCTTCTTCAAGGTCCCGAAGGTGATTGAACGCTGATGAATTTTGAGACCCTGAGTATTGACCAGGCGCGCGCCGCGCTGACCAGCGGCGAGACGACCGCCACTGCTCTCGCCGAAGCCCACTACGCGCGCATCGCGCAAGAGGACGGCAAGATCAACAGCTATCTCTCGCTGGCGAAGGATCGCGCCCTCGCTCAAGCATCAAAGATCGACGCTCTGGCCAAGGCCGGCGATCCACTGCCTCCGCTGGCCGGCATCCCCCTTGGCATCAAGGACGTGCTGACCATGGTCGGCTCGCCCGCGACCGCGGGGTCGAAGATCCTCGAAGGCTATCACCCGCCCTATGACTGCACCGCCGTCGCCAAGCTGGAAGCTGCTGGCGCCGTGCTGCTGGGCAAGCTGAACTGCGACGAGTTCGCCATGGGCAGCTCGAACGAGAACTCCGCGTACGGTCCGGTACACAATCCGCGCGCCCTGGACCGCGTTCCCGGCGGAAGCTCCGGTGGCTCGGCTGCAGCAGTTGCCGCAGGCTTCTGTGTCGCCAGCCTGGGCACCGACACCGGCGGATCGATCCGCCAGCCCGCAGCCTTCTGCGGCGTAACCGGCCTGCTGCCTACCTGGGGCCGCGTCTCGCGTTTCGGCCTCATCGCCTTTGCTTCGTCGCTCGACCGTATCGGCCCATTCACCAAGAACGTGAAGGACGCCGCCACGCTGCTCGGTGTGATGGCCGGTTCGGACATCATGGACGCGACCGCATCGCACACTCCGGTCAACGACTACGTGGCCGAAAGCCAGAAACCGGTTGCCGGCCTGAAGATTGGTGTTCCGGAGGAGTACTTCGGCGAGGGCCTGGATCCTGAGATCCGCACGGCGGTCGAGAAATCCATCGCTGACCTCAAGGCCGCCGGCTGCGAGATCAAGAAGATCAGCCTGCCCCATACCCGCTACGCGATTCCGACCTACTACGTCATCGCCACGGCGGAGGCCTCGAGCAATCTCTCGCGCTTTGACGGCGTACGCTTCGGCCTGCGCGACAAGTCCGCGCCCACGCTGACCGGAATGTATCGCCAGACCCGCGACGCCGGCTTCGGCGCCGAGGTGAAGCGCCGTATCCTGCTGGGAACCTACGCTCTTTCAGCCGGATACTATGACGCCTATTACAAGAAGGCCCAGCAGGTCCGCACCCTGCTGACCCGCGACTTCCTGTCGGCCTTCGCGGACGTGGACGCTATCGTTACTCCCATGACTCCGACCCCGGCCTTCAAACTGGGCGAAAAGACAGACGATCCGGTCGCCATGTATCTGGCCGACGTCTACACGGTCGCTGCATCGCTGGCCGGCATCTGCGGCGTCTCCGTCCCCTGCGGAAACACGAAGGACGGTCTGCCGATCGGCGTCCAGATCCTGGGCAAACACTTCGACGAAGGCATGGCTTTGCGGGTCGCACAGGCTGTTGAGAACGCACAAAAGTAGTTGCCGTTCCAGTTGCCAGTTAACAGTTTCCAGTTTCCAGTTGCCAGTTGCCAGTTGCCAGTTGCCAGTTGCCAGTAAGAACCTAGAGCCTTGGTGAGACACAAGATAGTGCCTCACCAAGGCTCTGCTCTTTCAACTGGCAACTGGGAACCGGCAACTGGAAACTGCTTTGCTGGCAACTAGGAACTGCCTTTCGCGTCTATCCTTATAGTCCCTATGAAACGCCTTCTCCCCGCCCTCGTTCTTCTCTACGCTTCGGCCGCCTTTGCGCAGAACTCCGGCTTTGGTCCGCTCGATACGACGGCTCCCGCCGGCCTGACGCCCGACGACATCGTCAAGAAGATGGGCGCCCGCGAGAGTGAGTTCGCCAAGGTACGCGAGGACTACGGCTTCCGCCGCACAGTGAAGATCCAGACGCTCAGCGACACCAACAAAGTCGACGGCGAGTATCAGATGGTGGCTGACATCACCTTCAGTAAAGAGGGCCGGCAGGTAGAGAACGTCGTCTTCGCTCCTCAGAACACCCTGGAGCGCATCATCATGTCGCCCTCGGACGTGCAGGACATCGAGCGCAAACTCCCCTTCGTGCTCACCGCCGAGGATCTGCCGCAGTACAACATCAAGTACATCGGCAAGCAGAAGATCGATGAGCTCGACACTTACGTGCTCTCCGCCGAGCCGAAGACGCTCGAGAAGAACCAGCGCTACTTCCAGGGCAAGGTCTACGTCGATCAGCAGGACTTCCAGATCGTGCTGGTGAACGGCAAAACCGTTCCCGACGACCTGCGCCGCGGACACGAAGATCTGCACATTCCCTACACCACGTACTACGAACAGATCGACGGTAAGTACTGGTTCCCCACCTACACCAAGGGCGAGGGCATCCTGCACTTTGCCGCACAGGACGGTTCTATCGGTGAGGATGTCCATGTCCGCTCGTATGTGCGCTACACCAACTACAAGCGCTTCCGTTCGACGATTCGCCTGCTGTATGAGGGTCAGGACGTAACCGAAGGTTCCGACAAGCGTAAACAGGAAGAGCAGCAGAAGACGCCACCGCAGACTGCTCCGCCGGCATCCAATCCCCCGAAGCAATGAACTCGCGTCCCGCAACTTACGGAGAAGTGCTTCGCCCTCGCGGCATCGGCCGCTCGGGTGCGTTCTCGGATGAGAACCTGGAGTTCCTCGCCCGTGTGCTCGACGACTGGTTCCGCATTCCCGGCACCTCGATTCGCTTCGGAATCGACGGCATTATCGGCCTTGTCCCCGGTATCGGCGACCTGCTGAGCGGCCTCGCCAGCACCGTCATCGTCATCGCCGCCTGGGCCCGCGGAGTGCCCGCGGCGGGCCTGCTGCGCATGATGGCCAACATCGGCATCGACGTGGTCGTGGGCGCAATTCCGTTCGTCGGCGACGCCTTCGATATCGCCTGGAAGGCCAACCGTCGTAACTATGAGCTGCTAACCCGCCACATTACCGAGCCTCGCCGCCACACCTGGAAGGACTGGGTCTTCCTGTTCATCCTGGGAGCTATGTTCCTGGCCCTGCTCGCGGTCCCGGTCGTGGTGACTATCTGGCTGCTGGGCTGGCTCCTCGGCATCCCAATGCACCCGATCTGGCAGCGTTAGAGAGCGGTATCGACAAATCCGGGAAACCCACAGTCAGGGTGCAGAAATCCGAGGACCAGACGATATAAGCGCTGAAGGCGCGCTCTATATCAGCCTGGGGCAACGCCCCAGGTCTTGGGCATACTGAGAAACCAAGGGCTGAAGGCCCGGTCTATAGTTCTCAACTTAGGGAGCCCTGGGCGCTATCAGACCAACCCAATTCATCGATGCGCCAGACCCCACCCCCGGCCAGCTAAGGTAAAATCAAACAGCGCGGCGCGTCGGGGACCTCTCCGGCTGGCTCGCAGAAATTAACACGTCGGGGCGTAGCGCAGTCTGGTAGCGCATCTGCTTTGGGAGCAGAGGGTCGGGGGTTCGAATCCCTCCGCCCCGACCATCGAATCAATCATTTCCCAGAACCTGCCAAGTCAGAAGACCGCACTAAAGGCGCTGCCCCCATCGCTGAAGGCAGCGCGAATGTGTTCTCGGTTTTCAGTAGGAACTAAAACACGGGCGTGGGAGTGCTCATCAGGCTCGTGATTGTTTAGCGGCTGAGTCGCGTGCCTGACCTTCCATCGCGGGAGCCTTACTGACTCCGAGTTGTTCCATCAGCGACATAAGGTTCCAATCGGCCCATTGTTCAACGATCTTGCCGCCTTCGATACGGTAGATCGATGTACCTGTGACCGTAGCCTTGCGGTTGGTGGGTTGCATGCCGAGGAATTCGGCTTTGTGAGTACCCTGGGCTGTCCAGTGGTGCACGACTTCATTGCGTTCGGCGATGGTATCGTCGATCGAAAACTTGAGGTCAGGAAAGCCCTTCTTGCACATACCTATATGACGTTTGAGGTTATCCGCTCCCGAGGTGAGGGCGGGAAAGACAGGGTCATGGATACGACAGTTGTCCGAAACCAGTTCACCGATTGATTCCAGCTTCCCCTGGCTCCAACACTCGTCCATGAACCTACGTGCGATTTGCTTGGTATCTGTTGCCATCGCAGTCCCCTTTCTGGGCCGGGATTATAGCCCCCACTTGTGAGGAATTGAAAACCACGCAGCCGGCACCGAGGATTTACGGATCAATACGCAGGTTTTCGAAAGCACCTCGAGCGCCAGGCCATTTGAGCGCATACTTTCACGGAGATTTCGAGGGGCTCCTTCACGCTGCGAGCGTTCACCCCGACAAACAAGTTTTGTTGAGGACGCTGGAGTGTGCGCTCAGTGTAAGCGCTGAAGACCGGGGTCCCCAATGAACTTGTTCATTGGGGTGGAAAAGCGCGTTCTATATCAGCCTGGGGCAACGCCCCAGGTCCCCGGCGCATTGAACGATCAAGGGCTGAAGGCCCGCTCCATAATTCCGCAACTCAAGGCGAATATGTCGACGACAACCCGAGAAACATTTCTCGGTCCCCAATCCTTGAGGGGTTCGCCTCCACTCCGACCAGTTTCCCAGGTACAGCGAACGAATCACGCTACGTCACATGCAGTTTTTCACTCCATGGATCACCTTGAGTTTCTAGCACGGCTGGCTCAGCCGCTTCTGTATCACTCTTTGCCGCGCCAGGTTCTTCCAAAGGCGGCGCCACTGTGCGGCT
>JAEKKE010000048.1 GCA_019510535.1 Acidobacteriota bacterium | reverse complement strand
TGGGTATCCCGCGAGCCGGAGTGCAGCGGCGTTTTCATTGCGGAAAACGCCCATAGACGTGGAAGCCTTACACTACGCCCACAGGAAAAATGCTCTAGCGCCTCTTGCGGTAGCTCGCCAGGGCCTGTTCCACGACGGGGGCCAGCAGCGCATAGCCGGCAGACTTAGGATGTACGCCATCTACGGTCAGCTCTGCCCGCATCAAGCCGTTCGCATCAGCCAGCGGCGCGTTGAAGCGAAGCAGCTCCCAATGCTTTTCCCGGCACATGGCGGCTAGCAGATCGTTCAATTGCCGGATCCGGGCGACCGTCCGCAGGCCGGTCAGAGGCCGAACGCAGTCGCAGACGGGAGTCATCTCCGCAACGTAGACGCGGATACCGTGCGATGCCGCTAACTCTCCCATTGTGAGGAAGTTATCCCTGATGTCCTCTGGAGAAAAACCAAGGCGCATATCGTTGCCGCCGCCTTCGAGCACGATCGCCTTGGGATGCAGGTCGAGTGCATCGTGCCGCTCGCGCAGCAGCATCTGCTGCGTCGTCTGGCCGCCAATGCCGCGATTGATCCAGCCGGGATAGGCGAACCAGGTTCCCTCCCGCGATCCCCAGTAATCGAGGATGGAGTCGCCCAGAAAGACGACCTCCGCGGAGAGTTGTTCATTGGCCTGGCGATAGCGCGCTGCCTGCGCAAAATCCGCTTCGGCGGAGTTTGACGGCGCGGGCGGTGAAGTTTGCGCGATGCAGGCTGTGCCCAGTAGCAGACAGAACAGAGATAGACGGTGCACGAAAGGGACTCCTCTCAAACGGGACAAAATGAATCTTGCCTGAAGATTAAACGGTTGACAAGATTTCTCTGACGAACTTAGGATTCTGGCGTTCCGACGAAAGCTCTCCCCCAGGTATTCGCCGAATCCGAGAAGTTAAACGTTTGATGTAACGAGGCCTGACGAATATGACCAGACAAATACGACTCTCCCTGCGCCGCCAGAGAACAATTACAAGGCGCTTCTGGATTGCGATAACCTTCCTGCTCCTTCTGGCGTTGCCCATGACCGGCCGCGCACAGCAGGACGTTGGAACCATCGGAGGAACGGTGGTCGATCCGACCGGAAGCGTTGTTCCGAATGCAAAAGTCACCATCACCAACGACGCCACGGGCCTGAAATACGAGGCCGCCACCAAGGAGAATGGCTTCTACCAGTCGCAGCCGCTGCCTCCCGGAACCTACAGTGTCACCATCGGTCTTGCCGGATTCTCCACCACGACGACCCGCAATGTTGTCGTAGATGCAGCCGCTCACGTGACGAGCAACGCGCAGCTCCAGGTTGGCACCGTTGACAGCAGCATCGTGGTGGAGTCGACACCGCCGGCGTTGAACATCGTCGATGCCCAGATCAGCAACACCATCGACACGCGAGCTGTACAGGAGCTTCCGGTGAATGGGCGTAGCGTGCTTGCGCTGGCCACGTTGAGTCCGGGAGTTGTCTCGGCCGCAGGTGCGACCAACCAGGGCTTCACCAACCGAGGTACGCAGGCTTCCGCCATCCGCATCTCGGGCGGTGTTCCGGGTGGCAATAATAACTTGCTCGATGGCACCAGCAATCTGCAGAACTACCTGGGTGAGGTGGCCATCAATATCAAGGCTGACTCGGTGCAGGAATTCCGCATCATGACGGGTGTTATCCCGGCGCAGTTCGGATACACCTCCGGCGGCGTCATCAACGTCGTTACCCGTTCCGGTGCGAATCAGTTTCATGGTTCGGCGTATGAGTTCTTCCGGAACGACTATCTCGATGCCACGCTCGCGCTGCCAAAGACGACGAAACCGGAGCTTCGCTTCAATAACTACGGTGGTACCTTCGGCGGACCTATCATCCGGGACAAGGCGTTCTTCTTCGGCAACTATGAAGAGTACCGGTATGTCACCGGCTCAGCGATCTACTATTCGGTGCCGACGGCGCAGGAGCGCGGTGGAGACTTCAGTGATCTGCGCCGTATTGTGAGTGGCACCTGCACGCCTTTCAAGATCTTTGATCCCAATACGGGTTCCGCAACGACGCAGCGTCAGGCCTTCCCCAACAATCAGATTTCAGCCTCGCGTCAGGACCCGGTTTCGATCGCGGCCATGAATCTTTTCATTCCCGCTCCGAACAACTCTATCGGTTCCTACGATAGCTGTACGAATGCGAACAACTATCTGGCAAATCCAAAGCTGGTCTCGACCGAGCGCACGATCCTAGGACGTGGCGACTACCGGCTGAGCGACAGGGATAGCGTCATCGCACGATATGCCTACTATCAGAACTACACGAACAACGGTTCGCAGGGCTTCGGCCCGCTGTACTACCGCAATGACACGCTGACGAACTTCACTGCAATGCTGGCGGAGACGCACATCTTCTCGCCGACACTGGTAAACGATCTTCGTCTTTCCGGTTTGCGTTCCGACTTCCCGTTCCAGGCCGCGACCGCGAACCAGAACTACGCTCAGAAGATTGGCCTCCCCGGTGTTGGTGGGGACGTTGCTCCAATCCTGAGCATCTCGGGCGTCCCCTCGCTCAACGGAACGATCGGTTTCCGCGCCTCCACAACCTTTGAAGTGTTGGACGACCTGACCAAGACTCTGGGTGCTCACACCATGCACTTCGGTTTCGATGGCCGCTGGGTTGAAGGCTTCAATCTTCAGTCCGGTAATGCGTCGGGCTCCTACGGCTTCAGCGCGAATAACACAGCGGAGGGCTCCGATAGCGTTCTGGTCACAACCAATGGCAACGTGGGTAGCAGCGCTGCCACCTTCCTTGCCGGTAATGTTTCTTCGGCGAGCACGCAGTTGGCGCGCGGCATCGCCTTCCGCCAATTCCAGATCGCCGGATATGTGCAGGACGACTGGCACGCCAACCAGCGCCTGACGCTCAATCTCGGACTGCGTTGGGATTTCCAGCAGCAGCCGTACGAGAAGAAGAACGGTATGGGCGACTTCGACATTACGCAGGTCAATCCCGTTACCGGATATCTCGGAGCAGTTCGGTTTGCCGGGCTCAATGGCGAAGGCCGCAATTTTGTACACCAGAACTGGAGCGACTGGGGACCGCGTCTCGGTTTCGCTCTTGTGCTGACGAATGACAATAAGACCGTCCTGCGTGGTGGTTATGCGATGTACTATCCCACCACGGCACAGGCTTCGTATGACGAAGCTGCGGGAAGCTCAAACGGCTTTGGCCGCATCACCACCAGCTACAACGCTGCTACGACTTACGGGACCGCCTTCCTGTTCAAGAACGGTGTGCCTTCCCCTGCGTTGCAACCGCTGGGTTCATCGCTCGGTCAGATCTCCTTCCGAGGCCAGACCGGCTATTACATCGTGCCCCGCGCGCGGACACCGCAAAGTATGCAGTACACCCTTACGCTGTCGCGCCAGTTGCCGTTCAAGATGGTCATGGATGTCTCGTACCTGGGCAACCATGGCCGCTACTTCAACATGGGGACGTTGAACATCAATACGCTCGATCCCAGCTACGCCTCGCAGGGCGCAGCGTATCTCAATGCCCTAGTACCGAATCCCTACGCCGGAAAGATTCCCGAGAACTCCGCGCTGAATGGCGCAACCATCTCGCGTGCGAACCTCCTGCGTCCTTATCCGTATATGTCCAGCGTGCTGCAGAGCTTTCCGCGCTCGGCACATTTTGATGGCAACTTCATGTATGTCACGCTGCAGCGTCGTGCTGCTGAGGGATTGCAGTTTCAGGGATCGTATACGTACGGCAAGCTGATGAGCCTGCCGATCTATACAGATATCGCTACTACCGCAGGCATTACTCAGACAGGGAATGGTATTCAAAATCCACGGAATCTGGATGCTGACTACAGCGTCGATGCCATCGATGTCACCCATCGCGGCATCGTGGCGGTGCTTTACGATCTGCCTTTCGGGCGTAATCGCCGTTATCTGAACAAAGGCGGATGGATGGATCGCCTGGTAGGTGGTCTGCAATTCAATACCACCATGACACTGGAGTCAGGACGCCCGTTGAATTTCAGCGGCGCGAATAACTCCGCGGCTACACGCCCTGACCTGAATGAGTCGCTGCTGATGCAGAATCCCACCGGTTATACGCTGGGTAAATATCGCCGCTTCAACTATCTTGCCTTTACCAACCCGGCTGCCTACACCTACGGCAACGCGCCTCGCTTCTACTCGAAGTTGCGCGCCCCTGGCGTCGTCAACTTCGATATGTCGGTCTTCAAGACAACCCGGATCACCGAGGGAACCTCGCTGGAGTTGCGTCTTGAGGCATATAACGCCTTGAATCACGTCAACCTCGGCGCGCCGAATACCTCCTATTCCGGTACCAGCGTGAATACAAATAACAACATGGGTGTCATCACGACATCGTACGCAGCCCGTACGTTACAGTTGGGTGCGAAGCTCCACTTCTAATGCGTGGAGGCCCGGCGGCAAGACCGGGCCTCCGCAATGTTTTGTTTCAGGGAGAACTATGCAACGCCTGGCCAGTCTTCTTTGTGTCTCTGCGATCTCGTGTGCGTCATGTCTTTATGCGGAGACCCGTCTGCAGTATCAAGGTCTGACCTTTCATCTTGATGAGTCCTCCGGCCGCTATGGCTTTGCCGCAGGAGCCGGCGATATCGTAACGCCGGACACCAGTGCGGGCGTCCTGCTTGGCGGGGAACCGGTTCGCTTCAAGCGAGTGACCGCAACGTCCAGTTCGATTTCGCTTGAGGGAAGCACCGCCTCGGGGAAACACATGTCCCTGAAGGTAACGGTCTCGGCGCACTGTGCCGATCTTGAAGCGAGTGTCGCAGAGCCAGGAGCCGAGCTACGCTTCCAAACCTCCGGCGCCAGCCCGGCCTATGGATTGGCGGACCATGCCGTGTACCGGGCGAAATACGAGAACGCCGGTGGCCAGTCATTTACGACAGACGTGACCGGATTCTCGGACGACGCGTTTCTTTCCGGACAGGGAATCTCGCGGCTGGTCAGCAACTTTGTCATCTATCCGAAGCAGCAGTTCGCCGAATTGCTTATCGATCCGACGGTGAAGATCGTTCACACCTCGGCACAGCAGATCGTACAGGGCGTGAAGCACGCGCCGGCGAAGGTGCACCTCTATTATTTCTTCGGCGATCCGCATGCCATCTATGCGGAGTATCTGCGTGTCCGACGAGCGGCCGGATACAAAGTAGAGATGCCGAAGTACCAGGCCTTCGGCGTGGGCTGGGAGGCATTCGGCGCGCTTGGTTGGGAGACCAATACCAACACTGTCCGCGACAGCGTGGACCGTTATCTGAAAGATGGCTATCCACTGACATGGATGGTGATCGGCTCGGGCTTCTGGCCGGCTGAGCCTGACACCATGCATGAGACGACCAGCTTCGGCTACTGGGACAAGACAAAGTATCCCGATCCGAAGGCGCTGATCCAGCACTTCCGTGATGAGGGGCTGGCCGTCCTGCTCGGTCTGCGTATCACCTTCATCGTCGGTGGACCTTACTCCGACGAAGGCGTCAAGCACGGCTACTTCCTTACCGAGAACGGGCAGGCGAAGGTCTATAAGGGCGGCTGGCCGAAGCAGCCGTACTATCTGCTCGACGCACATAATCCGGCGGCTCTGGATTGGTACATCGGCCTGGTGAAGAAGTGGCAGGACTACGGCATCAACGGCTGGAAGGAAGACTTCTACGGCTATGCCGGCTACGAGCTGCGCGACGACAAGGTCGATCCGACGAATGACCGTCTGTTCGCGCAGAAGCAGCTGATCATCGAGCGTAACGGATATCTCTCCTCCAACGGCGACCTTCACCGTATCAACGACTTTAACTACAACCAGCAGCAGGATCGTGGACCGGTCAACGCCCTGGCCTTCGCGTACAGCGGCTTCCCATACGTCTATCCCGATATCGTGGGCGGCACCTTTGGCGAGAATCACTTCAGCACGAATCGCACGCCAAAGATGGAAATGTACATGATGCGCAATGCGCGCTGGGCCTCGCTGCACGCTTCCATGGGTATGGGTGAGCCACCGTGGAGCTTCCGCAAAGAAGTGTCTGACGTGATGCTGGCCTCGGCGCAGTTTCATGCCAGAATCGTGCCCTACCTCTACAGCAACGCTCGCAAAGCCAATGCAGACGGCTATCCGTGGACGATGGCTCCGCTGCCCATCGCCTTTCCGGACGATGCCAATGTTCACGGCCGTGAGAACTCCACCTCGAGAGGCTATGAGTGGCTGATCGGTGACGCGATGTTGGCCGCGCCTCTCTATGGCGATGACTATCTCTCGGCCACGACCCGTGATATCTATCTGCCCGAAGGCCGCTGGATGGACTACGACACCGGCAAGATTTACGAAGGGAAGCAGATGCTTAAGGACTTTGCCATGCCGGTGAACAAGACCCCTGTCTTTATCGG
>JAEKKE010000047.1:14190-16709 GCA_019510535.1 Acidobacteriota bacterium | reverse complement strand
AGGCGCCTGCTGGTTCCGGCAAGACTGGCTTGCTGATTTTGCGTTATCTGAAGCTGCTGGCCGATGGCTCTGTGGAGCAGCCGGAGCAGGTACTCGCCATTACCTTCACACGGAAAGCAACGGCCGAGATGAAGGCTCGGGTGCTGGGAGCCCTGGCTGCCGCACAATCCGGACCGGAGCCTGAGGCCGAGGAGTGGGAGCACAAAGCACAGGTACATCGCACGGCGATGCAGGTGCTGGAGCGCGATGCACTGCTTGGATGGCACCTGATGGAACATCCAGGACGGCTTAATATCCGCACAATCGATTCCGTGTGCACGGAGCTGGCCCGGGCATTGCCGGTGTTGGCCGGAGCCGGCGCATTGCAACAACCCGTCGATGATGCGTCAGCGCTCTATCGCGAGGCAGCATCGCGCACGTTGCGCCTGCTGGGTGGCGAAGACAGCGTACTCAACGACGATATCCGCCTGTTGCTACTGCACCGTGACGGCAATCTGTCCGACTGCGAGGCGCTGCTGGCGGAGATGCTGGCCCTGCGCGAGCAATGGGGCCATATCATTCCGTTGACAGGCGATCTGACCGATGAAGCTCTGGATACGGAGGTTCGGCCGCGGCTGGAAGAAGCGATTGAACGCCTGATCTGCCAAGAGCTGAGCAAGCTGCTGGAGATGCTGGGCAGCGAGCTGGCGAATCGCATCGCTCGCCTGGCGGCAGCCTTTGGTGACGAACCGGCGTATGAGTCGATTCCGAATCCGTATGTCCTGTGTGTCGGACTTACCGGACATCCGGAAGCATTACCGCATACCGTCGAACACTGGAAGACCTTTGCGACCATGTTCACGACCGGCGAAGGAAAGGCATGGCGCTCGGGCTCATCCTTCAATCGGAAGAACATGAAGGTCGCGGCCTCGAAGCCGCTGCAGCAGCAGTTCCAGTACCTCCTCGCTGACGTCTCGCGGAACGATGCCCTGCTGCCGCAGTTCAAAGCCGTGTTGCGCCTTCCGGATGCCGCCTATCCCGACGATCAGTGGCAGATAGCAAAGGCTCTTTTCCGCCTGCTGCGGGCGGCAATGGTGGAACTGAGACTACTCTTCGCCGAGCGCGGACAGTGTGACTTCTCCGAGCTCTCACTGGCCGCGCGCGCCGCTCTGGATCAGGATGCCGAGGCGGCTTCGCTGGCGGCCGGATTAGGTATGCGGCTGCAGCATCTCCTGGTGGACGAGATGCAGGACACCTCCACCTCGCAGTACGACCTGCTGGAGAAACTGACCGAGGGATGGGATGGTGTCAGCCAGACGCTCTTCCTCGTCGGAGATCCGAAGCAATCGATCTACCTCTTCCGCCAGGCGCGTGTGGAGCGCTTCCTGGAGACGATGCAGACAAAGAAATTGGGAACCATCCCGCTGGAGGTGGCCCAGCTCACGACAAACTTCCGTTCCCAGCATCATCTGGTCAAGGAGTTTAACCGTCACTTCACGCCGATCTTCGCGGAAGACGCGATTGCCTACACAGAGGCGGCGCCTCATCTGGAGGCCAGCGGCAAGGACCCCTTCCGTTGGCATGCCTGGGTAAGCTCCGCAACCCAGCTCTCCCCGGAGGGCAAGCGCGAGGCTCGGCAACAGACCCGCACCTTCGCCAGGGAGATTGCAGCCCTGGCAAAGGACGAGGCCGGGTCAAAGGCCGTACTCGTCCGCGACCGCAAACACCTGCTGGAGATCATCGCGGCCTTCCGGACCGAGGGTATCCCCTACCGGGCCGTCGAGATCGACTCGCTGGCCGAGCGCATCGAGGTTCTGGATCTGCTGGCCCTGACACGGGCCCTGCTACACCCGGCGGATCGCCCCGCATGGTTCGCAGTTCTGCGGGCGCCGTGGTGCGGTCTGTCGTTAGCTGAAATGCACCTGCTGGCGGGACAGGACGATCACGCCTGGCGGCATATGCCCGTCCCACGGCTGCTCTCCGAGCGGATCGCACTCCTGGCCCCTGAAGCGGCTGCTCGCGCCCGGCGGACGTGGGAGGTGCTGCAGGCTGCCGGCGCGGAACGCGGCACTCAATCCACCTCTCGCTGGGTCGAGAGGACCTGGAGGTCACTCGGCGGGGACATCGGCCTGACACCGGAGGCGTTGACCAACGCAGAGGCTTTCTTCCGTCTGCTCGACAATCTGGAATCGACAGGGGCTTCTTTGACGACGCTGCCCGATCGGTTGCAGAAGCTCTACGCCACACCAGAACACCGGCCGGACGCGGTCGACCTGCTAACAATCCACAAGTCCAAGGGACTGGAGTGGGATGTTGTCTTCGTGCCGGCGCTCGAGCGGAGATCGGGAATTACTGGCTCACGCGCCCTCTCCTGGCTGGAGCTGGAATCCAACAGCCATCTGGTGCTCCTCTCGCCGATTGCTCCTCGAGAGGAGGAGAAGGACGCCCTCACATCCTGGATCAAAGACATCCACAATCGACGAGAAACATCTGAAAGAAAAAGACTTTTCTACGTCGCTGCAACTCGGGCGAAGCGCAGC
>JAEKKE010000047.1:0-14150 GCA_019510535.1 Acidobacteriota bacterium | reverse complement strand
AGCACTACAGCGATGGCTGGAAGTGGACTCTTTCGGCTGCCTGCGGCGTTGAATCCGATGGATTGGCTGGCCCAGCCAGATAAGCCGGGAATATCGCCGGAGCCGAGTTACCAACGCCCTCAGGGCGGTATTGAAGCAAGGGCCTTCGGCAATGTGGTTCATCTGCTTGTCGAGTCCATGGCAAACGCCATCGCCAGAGGAGAGGAACCGGACGTCACTCAGTGGCATCCTCGGGCTCACGCTCTGCTGCGTGCTGAGGGCATTGCACCGGGAGACCTGCCGCATCAGACTCAGCAGGTAGTAAGAGCCCTGGAAAACATGCTGATGGATCCTGAAGGCCGCTGGCTGCTGGCGCCACACACTGCAGCGGCAAGCGAGTCTGCTCTGGAAGACGAAACCGGCAGACATGTGCGTACCGACCGCACGTTCTTTGCGAGTGATGCTCCCTTGGCTTCAGGGGAAGGGACGCTCTGGATCGTGGACTTCAAATCCTCAGAAAACTCAGGAAGCGACGTGGCCGCCTTCCTTGCTGCCCAGAAAAAGCTGTATGCGCCCAAAATGCTGGAGTATGCCCAGACGAAACGTGCGCAGTTAGGGGCAGAGACGCCAATCATTCTGGCGCTGTACTTCCCGCTACTCCCCGCCCTGGTTTATTGGCAGGCAGAGTAAAGTGACGGACAGAGCAGACCACTCGGTTCTCATCAGGCCGCAGCGCTGATGAGAACCGACTTTACGTCCTTGATTTGACGGTGCATGCGCGCCAAATCCCGCAACTGCTCCGCTTCATGGCGCTCCGCAGGAGGCATTTGACTGGCTTCGGCTTCAAGCAATCGTGCAATGTACTCCCCTACCGTCATGCGAATTTCGTAATGGGCTGCCATATTTCGATCTTTCCGCTGAAAACGTTTCCCGCAGGAACCATTCCAGGCCGTAACGTTACCGCTTACGTACGGTATCGGCGGCTTTACTTCCGGCTTTAGTTTTTATCTCGTACTATTTTTCGGAGCTCCCGCACCACCCAGCGTTTCCCGGGTTATGGAAGATCCAACTACTCGTCGATACCGGTCGGAAATCCATCGATACTGCGGGTGTTTTTGAGCTTGCGGTACTCCTCAAGGTCGGCGTCACTTTTGGATTCTGCCCAGCGAGTCAGCGTGGAGCGATCTTCGAGGTATTGGAATCTGGGAACCCCATACCCGCATGAGGTCTGGACTATCTCGACATCGAGGACGATCATCTGCCGCGCTCCTGGACGTTCAGAACCCTCGAAATGCGCGATGAGCAACTCGTCGTATTCTTTCGATCCCCGCGGAGCGATTCGCCCCTTGCCGTACAGCCTCAGAATCATCGGCGCTCCATTCAGAGCGCAAAACATCAGGGTAAGGCGGCCATCCCGAAGGAGATGCGCGGCGGTTTCATTGCCGCTGCCCGTTTGATCCAGATAGAAGACAGTATTGCGATCAATCACGCGGAAGGCGGAGGCATCCTTCGGTGAGAGATTGACGTGACCCTCCGCGGCGGCTGATGCGGTAAAGAAGATTCGTTGCTTCCCAATGAACTCACGATGGGTTGGCTCAATGGAGGAGAACTGCTTCGCCATAACACCTAATTTTAACGAGGCTCTCCATTCTTCTGTCCGGACAGGGAAAACTCGGACACAGTCTTCAAGGCCGAATTTCAAGGAGAATGATTCTCGTACACGTCGAATATCCAAACGAAATATTTGGACAAACATGATTGACAAATCGTTATCGTACACGTTTTCATCTTAGCCGTTATCAATGGCCTGAGATTCCGGCACGTTGAATCATCAAACCTCTTCCCCCTTGTCTGCTGAGGCACATATCGGTAACAGAGGAAGTGATCGCATGAGACGCAGTTTCCTTCGACCTCTCGTCCTGCTCACGGGACTTACCTTCTTTCTTCCCCACGCCAACGCACAGGTCAACGGCTCAGGACAGAAACCCTACCTTGGCTGGAGCAGCTTCAGCCAACAGACCCTTGACGGCAACTTTCTGACGCAGTCGAACATGATCTCCCAGTCAGACGCGCTGAAGGCATCGGGGCTTCAGGAACATGGCTTCGTCTATATCAATCTCGACTCCGGGTGGCAGGGCAGCTTTGACCAGAACGGACGGCCGATCCCCAACACGACAACCTTCCCCGATATCAAAGCGCTTGTAGATCACATCCATGCCAACGGACAGAAGGCCGGCATCTATTGGATTCCCGGCATCGAACAGCCTGCCGTTGACGGGAACTACCCGATCCTTGGCACGCAATACCACACGCAAGACATCGTTGTGACTCCGCTCGCCAAGGGCAATGCTTTTGCCGGAAATCCGCCGAATCCCTACCACGACAAGATCGACTTTACGAAACCGGGTGCGCAGGAGTACATCGACTCGGTCGTCGCCCTCTTCTCTTCCTGGGGTTTCGACTTCATCAAGCTTGATGCCGTAACGCCTGGGTCCTACTCCAACGATCTCTCCATCGATAACCGCGCTGATGTCGAAGCCTGGTCGAAGGCGATCGCCAAGACCGGCCGACCGATCTGGCTCACGGTCTCATGGCAGCTCTCGCAGGATTATGCCTCCGTCTGGCAGCAGTGGTCCAATGCGCGCCGTATCGATGACGACGTGGAGTGCGAAGGCCGCTGCGCTACGCTCACCAACTGGCCGCGCATCGTGCTGCGTGAGTACGACGATGTGAGTTGGCAGCATGAGACCAGCACGACGCTTGGATGGAATGATATGGACACGCTCGACGTAGGCGATGGAGCACTGGACGGACTTTCCGATGACGAGAAGCAGACCGCGATCACCATCTGGGCCATGGCGAACTCTCCCATGTATCTGGGCGGAGACCTCACGAAGCTGGATGATTTCGCCAAGTCTGCTTTCACGAACGATGAACTAATCGCCGTCGACCAGTCCGGACGTCCTGCGGTCCAGGTAACCGGAGGTTCGCAGCCGGTATGGATGTCGAAGCAGGCAGACGGCAGTATCTATGTTGCGCTTTATAACCTGAATGGACTGCCCAGCAGAGTCACCGTACGTTGGAGCGATCTCGGCTTCCGCAGCGCTACCGCGGTGCGCGATGTGTGGAACCGCATCAACCTCGGAGCCTCACCCACGGCCTTCACCACAACCGTCCTTGGTCACGGCTCACGCCTGCTGAAGGTCACACCGTTCGGTACAGCCTCCGCACCTGTTGGCCAGGTCTATCACCACAACCGTCCTTGGTCACGGCTCACGCCTGCTGAAGGTCACACCGTTCGGTACAGCCTCCGCACCTGTTGGCCAGGTCTACGAGGCGGAGTCCGCGACGCTCAGCGGTACCACCTATGTCTCGCCGTGTTCTGCCTGCTCCGGGGGCGCTAAGCTGAGCTATCTCGGCGCCTCGTCCACAACGAACAACGCAACCTTCAACGTCTACGTGCAGACGGCCGGCACCTATCGCATGGAAGTCGACGCGATGACACAGGGGCCGCGTGCACTGGTTTATACGGTCAATGGCGGCCATCCTGCGACTCTTAACATGGGTGGAGGCAGCTTCAACCTGCCTCAGACCACAACGGTCCCGGTAACGCTGCGAGCCGGCAACAACGCCATTACCTTCGGCAATCCCGGCACCTATGCCGCGGATCTCGACCGCATCGTGATCTCCGGCGATGGCAGTGCCCCTGCACCCGACTTCATCACCTACGAGGCGGAAGCCGCACAGCTGAGCGGCTCGGCCAGCGTTGGCGGATGCAGCTTCTGCTCCGGCGGAGCCTATGTTGGGAACTATGGCGACGGCAGTCAGAACGCTATCACCTTCCCGAATGTCACCGTCGCGCAGGCGCGCACGTATCAGCTTGAGATCGACTACACCACCAGCGGCCCGCGCACCTTCTACATCTCCGTCAACGACGGCCCGGCAACCCCACTTGAGGTGAATGGCAGCACCTTTGATTCCCCGGTGCCTGTGCTTCTGCCCGTGCAGTTGAATGCAGGCAGCAACAAGATCGTCATCGGCAACCCCAACTCCGGCGGGTACGCTCCCGGTGTGGACAGCATTACCGTGGGACCGATTGTCGGCACGTCGAACCTGACGGCCGCAATTACCAACAAGACCGGCCCAGACCTGCTCCGACTATGGCAGCTCTCCCTCACAAACGCGGGCAATGCCGTCGCACAGAACGTTCACCTGAACAGCTTCACGCTGATCCCCACTACCGCCGGCACGGGATGCTATGCCAAACCAGTGCTACCGACACCACTTCCTCTGGGTAGTATTTCCAGCGGGGCAACAGGCAGTCTGAAGATGCCCATTGTCTTCTCACCGCTCTGCCGCGATGACGACACCTACCGTCTACAAGCGATCTTCTCTGCCAACAACGGAGCAGACGTCGGTAGCCTTACCTCCATGGAAACTCGTTAATCATCGCAGGCAAGAAGGGCCGCCTATGGGGCGGCCCTTTGCCTGCGTAATGAGACCAATCATTGGCGGCCGGGAACGAACATCCCGACTATTAGTTCTCCCTTTTGAAGCGAATCGCGGCTCCGCCACCGGGAGCCAACCGAAGCGACAATGTCTGCTTGCCCGATACCTGCCTGGAGGAGATGTTGAGATGCTTCGGCTCTGTCGCTGCGTCCTGCCCATCTTCATACGTCTGTGCGGTGTAACGTCCATTGCCAAGGAAACTAAGTGGTACCTGTAAGGTCCTCGCCTGCCAGTTGGTCATGGCTCCCAGATACCAGTCCTCGCCGTGACGGCGTGCGATCACAGTCTCTTCGCCCGGCATGCTCGACAACACACGGGTCTCGTCCCACTCAACAGGGACATCTTTCAGAAACTGAAAACCTGGCTGGTTGGTGTAGTTCTGCGGACTGTCTGAGAGCATAGGGAAAGGCGTCTCATAGATGACGTAGAGTGCAAGCTGCTGCGCCCGGGTTCCCATAGCCATGGGAGCCTCATTGCGTGCGACAAATTGGTCCTCGGTTGCATTGTCAAAGGCCCCGGCAGTGAAGTCCATCGGACCGGCCATCAGCCGAGTCGAAGCAAAGGTCGTACGATCGACCGGGCTATCGCGCCGTCCGACCTTATTGTTTTCCAATCCCAGAACAGCCTCATAGCTAAGGACATTCGGATATGTGCGCAAGAGTCCCCACGGCGTGTGACAACCATGAAAGTCGACCATGATGTGATGCTCCGCCGCCAGCTTCGCAACGTCGTAGTAGAACTGAATTCCCTGCTGGTCATCGCGATTGACGAAGTCGATCTTCAGCCCGGCTACGCCCCATTTCTCATAGAGCGGAAATGCTTCCTGCATCTGCTTCATCACCGACGTGGAATAAAGCCAGATCCAGATCTTCACGTTCTTGGTCGCACCGTAGCGCACCAACTCCGGAACATCGACCTTGCCGTTCAACTGGGTAATATCGCCGGACTTCGACCAGCCGGCATCGAGCATAAAGTACGGCAGCCCATTTGCCGCTGAGAAATCGATGTACTCCTTCATCACTTCGGTCGTGAACGCGGACTTCCCTGTCTTGCTGACATTGTCGACCCACCAGTTCCAACTGGCCTTGCCACCATGGATCCAGCTTGCGTCCGTCAGGCGAGACGGAGGATTGAGATCGGTGAGTAGATTGGACTCGACCAGCGGCCCGGGATCGTCAGCGACGCCAAGCACTCTCCACGCGGAGTGATGCGGCAGCGTGCCGAGGACAGCGTATTGCGGGTCATCCCAGCGCGGAGACAGTTTGACGGAAAGATAGTGGCCAGCCCAATTCCCTGATGGGTTGGTCAGATACATAGAGCTATTGGTTTCGAGATCTGCCTCCATCAGCGACAGCCATGCCACACCTGGCTGATGCAACAGGACCGGTGTCCCGATCAAGAAGTTGCTGGAGACACCGCCCTGATTGCTCAAGGCCGAGAGATTTAGGCGGACGTATTCGCTCTCATAACTGCTGCGGTAGTTTGGCAGAGCCAATACCCAGGCCGTGTCATCCTCGGCGAATCGAAACTCGGTTCCTTCCGACTTCAGCTTGAGATCCGACACGCCCTCCTGTGTTGGAAGGAGATAGCGAAATGCGATGCCGCTGTTATAGGCGCGTGCTTCTACATCGAGCTTCCGATGGGCACCGGCTGATTCCACCGTGTGCACGACTACAGCGTTATACGGGTCGTGGACTTTGCTTGTCTTGGTATTGCGCAGGCTGTAGTCATCGACGCCCGATGATGGCTCCGCTCCTGCAATTCGAACATCTGCCCCGAGCATGGGCCCTGGGTCGAGCTCAAGACCGAGCGCCGACTCGTTCAATATGCTCTTCCCCTTGAAGGTCACCGAATAAGCGAGAGCACCGGTTCCCTCGTGAGCTTCTTTACCCTGTTTCAAAGTGAAGGTCATTTTGAGGCGGCCATCGGGAGATGTAACAGAAGGCGCCTGCTGCGCGAGGACAGGTGTAACAACGGTGAGAGTGATAGCGGCACAAACGGGGGCGATAGAACGCAATTGCATCCGGCAGACTCCATCGAATGGAGAACAAGAGCAGAGTGCTTTGCACCCTGCTCTGTGTCCATATTCAGTTACCTAAAAAACATACTTCAAAGAGAGTTGAAGGAAGCGTGCGTCAGGTGCATTTGCCTGAAGATTCTTGGGGCCGGTGATCTGGCCGCCATTGCTTCCGTTGCTGGTGTTGGATGGATTACCAAGCGTTGGGTGATTGAAGAGATTGAAGGCATCAGCCCGGAACTGCAGGAACTGTTCCCGGAAGGTCGTAAAGTTCTTGAAGAGGGACGAGTCCGCGCGCCAGAAGCCCGGACCATAAATCAGGTTCTGCTTGTCACCCAGATAGGCGAGCACCTGGCTCGGGTTCGTAATGAGGGTTCCCGCTGGGATGGTATTTCCAGGCAGCGGATTAGCAAAGGCGCAGGGGTTGTACCAGTTGTCTTTGGTCCGCACCTGCGAGGGACAGGAATTGGCTCCGCCTGCCGGCGCAGTGCCTCCGGCCTTGAATGGATCGCCGATCCGGACAGCGCGGGCCGAGCCGCCCGAAGCCGTAGAACCGATCGGACTGATGCCACCAAGTGGAAGTCCACCCTGGCCCGTGAAGGTAGCGCTGACCTGCCACCCGCCGACCGCGAGATCGAGTAGGCGTGAGGTGTTCAGGTAGCTGCGGCCGTGCCCAAACGGAAGCTGATAGCTGCCGTTGAAGGTGAAGCGGTTGCGAATGTCATAGGAAGAGTTCGTGTACTCCGAGCTGAGGCCAAGGAGATAGTACGAACGCACACCGATGCCATTCGAGAGGCCGCCGGCGGAGCTCGAGTTATCGAGCGCGTGCGCCCATGTATAGGTCGCCAGGAAGGAGAGTCCGTGCGAGAACCGCTTCTCCAGCTTGGTCTGCAGTGAGTTGTAGTCGCTGACCCCGGCGTACTGAATCTGACCGGTCCATCCAAGAGTCGGAAACGGGTTGAGGTTATTCGTGTTCGTCCCTGCCGTGGTGAGCGCCAGGGATGAATTAGGCGCCCAGTAGGTGGAGAGGTGACGGCTCACATTGCCGACATAAGCGACGGAGGCCACGAAGTCGGAGCTAAGCGCGTACTGGAACGAAAGGCTGTAGTTCTGTGTGTAGGGCGTCTTGATGCTCGCATCCGTGGCATGGAATCCCGGTTGCGTTGGAACAGCACTTGCATTCAGAGCCGGAAGTCCGGACTGCAGTGTATATGGAAGTGGACTGCAGCTCGTGGCGTTACAGGTCGGCTGGTTATAGCTCGAATTCAGCGTAAAGGGATAGTTTGCACCCAGGTTTCCGTTGCCATGGCTCTGCAGGCCGCCATAGAAGATGCCGTATCCACCACGAATGACCGACTTCGGACTGAGTTGATAGGCGAAGCCAAAACGCGGCGCAAAGTTCACTTTCTGCGCTTCGAGAAGGCGAGCGTTATCGACGTACTGAACGGCGACATTATTCGCCGCCAGCAGAGAGACAAATGCCGGGCTCAGCGAGTAACGCTGGGCTCCCGTCGGCAGCTGGTACACCGCCCTGCCGGTTCCAACGCCAGAGCTGTTAAGGCCAATAGGGCCTGTAAGGACGAAGTTTGCCTGCTGGTCGCGTGATTCCGCATAGGGCTGGTACCAGTCCCAGCGAAGTCCCAGATTGAGTGTCAGCTTCGACGTGGCGCGCCAGTCGTCCTGGAAGTAGGCCGAGTCATACCACTGTTGATCGTGCACCGCTGGAACGTTGGAGATGTACGCGCTCGACATCTGGTTTGCGAGGAAGTCCGCAGTGCCGCTGGTCGCGCTGGATCCGGGGATGGATGTATAGCTACCGTTGAAGTTGTACTGGCCACGCGGAGCCTCCGCGTAGGTGTAGTAGAAGCGGACGTTCTGGAAGGCAACACCGTACTTCATGGAGTGGTTGCCGATGATCTTCGTCATGTTGTCGAGGATCTGGTAGACATTCTGCGACTCGTTCGAAGTACCAGCCGATCCCCAGTAGCTCGTGCCGACAGTTCCCTGCAACTGTCCCTGTGGAAGGCCGCCCTGGAACGGGCTGAAGGGCACATTACCCAGACCGAGGCTGGAGGCTAGCGTGGAGTTGTTTGCATTTGGCTGCAGGAAGCGGAAGACACCCCAGTTGTAGCCGGCCCGGAACTCATTAGTCAGCGACGGGCTGAAGACGTGAGTCTCGCTGAACATACCGTTCTGCGAGAGGTTCGTGTCGCGCTCGCCGCCATAACCGCTGCCGTCGAGAGTGGAGCCGAACGGGAGACCATTGTTGATGATCTCGTGGGCATAGCTGTAGCGGCCGTAGATCTGGTCTTTCGTGCTGATGTTCCAGTCGAGACGTTGATCCCACTGAATGGTGTTATCACGTCTGCCGATGTTGGTGTTGTAGTTGTTGTAGGTCTTGCCGTTGTTGACGTTCGGCGATGGATACAGATTGAGAATATTCTGCGCGGTTGCATTGATGTCCGCGGGACAGAAGACATTCTGTGCGCGTCCGCATGGCTGACCGAGAGGCACAGTGCCGCGGGAGCCGGGCTGATACAGGTTGATGGGCCCGCTATAGCCGGTCAGGGATGGGTTCAGAAGTTCCGTGAAATCACCGGTACGCATTCTCGCGGTCGGCACGGTAAAGACCTGAGGGCTGCCGAACGAGACCCGGTTCGCTTCGATATCCCCGAAGTAGAAGAGCTTGTCTTTGAGGATGGGAAATCCGAGCGTTGCTCCGAACTGGTTCTGATGGAATGCGGGCACGGTCAGCGCGTTCCAGTTGCGGGCGTTCATTTTGTCGCTGCGGAAGTACTCCCACAGGCTTCCGTGAATGGCATTGGTTCCGGACTTGAGACTCGCGTTCAGTACAGCGCCTGCCGAGTGGCCGAACTCCGCGCTGTAGTTGCTGGTCTGCAGATTGAACTCAGCAAGGGCGTCCGGCGGGGGCCGCATGACAAAGGTCGCGCCGTTCAGGAAGTCGACCAGGTTGGTGTTGTTATCCACCCCGTCGAGGATGAAGTTATTCTGCTCCGCGCGCTGACCATTGGCGACAAAGTCTCCCTTGCCGTAGCCACGTGTCTGTCCTTGAGGAGGAGCGACGCCGGCTGAGGACAACCTGCCCTACCGCTCCAGTCTGCGTATCGAGAAGTGGCGGCGCGGTATCCACGGTGACACTCTCAGTGACTGCACCGGGCTTCAGCTCGAAGTTGATGCCCAGACGGGCCTGGACGTTCAGCACCAGGTTCTCGCGCTTCGATGTCTGAAAACCGTCTGCCGTAATCGTGATGGAGTATCGGCCGATCTTCACAGGTGAGAAGACATAGATGCCGCTCTCGTTAGTCCGGCGTTCGAGAGTCAGGCCAGTATCAGTGGCATTGAGCGTGACCTTTGCATTGGGAATCGTTGCGCCGCTGTTGTCGCTTACGACTCCGGTGATGGTTCCCTGATCCATTTGGGCTTGTGCACGGGGGAAAGATAATCCGAAGACAAGTCCGACGATGGCGATAAGCGGGCGTAACCGCACCCAGATATTTTGCTTCGAGATGCACATACAGGCCTTCCTTTACTGAACCCGCTCTCCCCGTCGATCGTATCGGAAGACGTGTTCGTACACGTAAACACCCTCATGTATGAGGTGCGGGCAAAGCTAATACAGGCCGTGAACGTATGTCAAATTAACCTCTGAACCCTTGAATCACCGTTTTAAAGAGAGTGTCCGCGAGCATGCCCAAAAGCGCTAAAGTTGGGGAACTACAAAGAAATTTGGGAAATGAAAGATGCCCCGATGAGAATCAGTATTCCTTGTGGTACGGTAACGTTCACGAAAGCTTTGCGTTCATACGCAAACATCGGGTAACTTTCCACGAGGTAATTGTTATGGCTTACGAGTCCACCTCAGACCAGAACCTGACGCCGCATGCCTCGTCAAAGTTGGTTCTGCCCGAAGCGCCTAGCTCTGAGAGCGGCCCGGTAAAGGTATGGAACGAGCCCGTCACCATGCTGACGTATGAGCCTGCGGCGCCTGACAGGAATCCTCTCTTTCTGGAGAAGCGTGTCTACCAGGGCAGCAGCGGCCGGGTCTATCCGCTGCCGGTGATCGATTACGTCGCCACAGAGCCCGGGCCTAAAGCATGGGAGGCGGTGCATCTCGAAAACGAGTATCTGCGCCTGATGGTCATGCCCGAGATTGGCGGACGAATCCACGTCGGTCTCGACAAGAGGACGGGATACGACTTCTTCTACCGCCAGAATGTGATCAAGCCGGCTCTCGTAGGACTTGCCGGCCCCTGGATCTCGGGCGGTGTCGAATTCAACTGGCCACAGCATCATCGCCCTGCCACCTTCATGCCGGTGGAGGTCAGCATGGAGCGTGCATCCGATGGCAGCGTTACGGTCTGGTGTTCCGACCATGACCCCATGTCTCACCTGAAGGGCATGCATGGCATCTGTCTGCGGCCGGGATCCGCCGTGGTGGAAGTCAAGGTTCGCTTATACAACCGCACCCAGGATACGCAGACCTTTCTCTGTTGGGCCAACGTCGCCACCAGAGTCCATGAGAAGTATCAATCGTTCTTTCCTGAAGATGTCCGCTTCGTCGCGGACCATGCAAAGCGGGCTGTTACGGAATATCCGCTCAGCCAGGGAACGTACTACGGCGTGAACTACCGGCAGCGCGCGCTTGAGGGTGTTCCTCCGGAGGAGATGCCACCCTGCTTTGTGCCCGACGGCTCCTATCCTGCGAACGACCTTGGTTGGTATGCCAATATTCCGGTGCCGACGAGCTACATGATCGTTGGATCGCAAGGCGACTTCTTTGGTGGGTATGATCATGCACGCAAGGCAGGAACCGTCGCCGTAGCGAATCATCACGTGGCTCCAGGCAAGAAACAGTGGACCTGGGGCAATCACGAGTTCGGCTATGCCTGGGACCGCAGTTTGACGACCGATGATGGTCCTTATGTCGAGCTCATGTCCGGTGTCTACACGGACAATCAACCGGACTTCTCCTTCCTGGCGCCGGGCGAGACCAAGATCTTCAGTCAGTTCTGGTATCCCATCGGAGAGATCGGAGTTCCGAACCTGGCGAACGTCGATGGAGCGCTCCGTGTCGAGCGCGATCCTGAAGCGATCACATTGCACGTTCAGTTGACCGCAGCGAAAGAGAATTGCACCGTCATCGCACGGACAGCGGAGCGGGAGATCGGCCGTTGGTCAGGTGATCTGACACCGGAGATGACATGGTCCGGACGATTTGAGCACAGCGGTTCATTGCAGGGCCTTGAGGTCAGTGTGATTTCGGGAGATGTGACGCTGCTACGCTATGCCCCCGGCGAAACGGTTCCGGTTCGGGCTCCCGAGGTAGCGACTGAGCCGGCGCTGCCACAGGATGTCGGCAGCATGGATGAGCTGTTCCTCACCGGTCTTCATCTTGAACAATACCGCCATCCAACGCGCAATCCTGAAGCCTACTGGCTTGAGGCAATTCGTCGTGATGCCGGCGATAGCCGCTGCAACCATATGCTGGGGCGATGGCATCTGCGACGGGGCGAGTTCGAAAAGGCCGAGCAGTATCTGCGCACTGCCATCGCCCGCCTGACCCGGCGCAATCCCAATCCGTATGATGGTGAGCCGCACTACAATCTCGGGTTGACGCTACGTTATCAGCAGCGGACTGCCGAGGCCTACGATGCCTTCTACAAAAGCACGTGGAACGCAGCCTGGCGTGGACCGGGATATCACCGTCTCGCAGAGATCGATTGCGCACGCGGGGAATGGCCGAAAGCTCTCGACCACCTCAACCGGTCGCTCAGCGCAGACGCAGACAATCTCACTGCACGCGGTCTCAAGGCGGTCGTGCTGAAGCGGCTGGGTAGAAGCGAAGAGGCGCAGCGGCTTCTGGATGAAACTCAGGCACTCGATCCTCTCGACGTCTTCGGCCGTTTTCTGAAGCATCGCGAGATACCCAATAATCCCCAGATGCAGCTTGATCTCGGCTTCGACCTCGCGCGCGCCGGACTCTTCGAGGAAGCTCTTCAAGCGCTGCCTGCCGACTCTCCGTCCACGATGGTGAGGTATGTGGGTGCCGATGTCCAGCGGCTGATGGGACGCGTAAGCGAGAGCACCGAAGCATATCGTCGCGCTTCAGAAGGAGACCCCAACTATCTGTTTCCGGATCGTTTGGAAGAGTTGGTCGTTCTTGAGAAAGCTTTGGTGAACAATCCAAAAGATGCACGTGCGGCATATGCGCTGGGCAATCTTCTATACGATCGCCGGAGGCACCGCGAAGCCATCGCCCGCTGGGAACAAAGCGTAGCCGTCGAGCCTGATTTCTCAGTCGCATGGCGAAATCTCGGGATTGCTTATTTCAATATTCTCTCCGACAGTTGTAAAGCTCTTGAGGCGTTTGAGCGAGCCCGTAAGTGTGCCCCGGCGGATGCCCGGCTTCTCTACGAACTGGATCAGCTTCGTAAGAGAACCGGCGTCCCTCTTGAGGACCGGGCGAAGTCGCTATTGAAGGAACACGACCTGGTCGACAGACGCGATGATCTCTCGGTGGAACTAGCTTCGCTACACAACAGTCTCGGCAAACCTGAGGAAGCGCTTCGCCTTCTTCGTCAGAGGCAGTTTCAGCCCTGGGAGGGTGGAGAGGGATTGGTGCTCTCAGAGTATGTCCGCGCGAATGTGCTGCTGGCGAAGGATGCGCTCCCCGCAGAGCCGCAGAAATTCCTGAAGCTTCTCCACGCCGCCAGTTCCCCTCCCCGCAATCTCAGCGAAGCTAAGCATCTGCTGATGAATCTCAGCATGATCCACTACTGGTATGGGGTTGTCTATGCTGCGATCGGCAAGATAGAGAAAGCCCGGGAATCCTGGTCACGCGCTGCCCGACACACAGGTGACTTCCAGCAGATGCAGGTGCAACCCGTATCCGAGATGACGTACTGGAGTGCGATGGCGTTGCGGCAACTCGGACAGGAACAGGAAGCAACCGGTCTTTTCCGCAAAATTGAGACGTACGCATCCGCGCTGGAGCACCAGACACCGAACATCGACTACTTCGCAACATCATTGCCGGCAATGCTGCTGTTCGAGGTCGACCTGAAGGAGCGCCAGACGATCACAGCGCGCTTCCTCAAAGCGCAAGCGGCATTCGGATTGGGAGAGCGGCAACGCTCGATGGAGCTGCTCGAACAGGTCCAGACGATGGATCGCAGTCATAGCGGCGCGATCGACATGCGCAAGCTGGTTACGGGTGAATCATGCACGGTCCGATAGAGGTTGCCACGACAGGAGGTTCTGTCGAAGCGGAAACGACAACGTACGTCTGGGGCATCGCCATCGCCGCAGCGTTGGGTGGCCTGCTCTTCGGCTATGACTGGGTGGTGATTGGCGGCGCGCGCGAGTTCTATGAGATCTATTTTCATCTCACCTCCGCCAATCTTGTGGGATGGGCGAACAGCTGTGCCCTGGTGGGCTGTCTTGTTGGTTCTTTGATTGCAGGATCGCTTGCGGATCGCTTTGGAAGAAAACCGGTCCTGCTGATCGCAGCGCTGCTGTTCGCGGTTTCTTCAATCCTGACAGGCTGGGCATATACGTTTATGAGCTTCGTTGTGTGGAGAATTGCAGGAGGCATCGCGATTGGGCTCAGCTCCAATGTGTCACC
>JAEKKE010000600.1 GCA_019510535.1 Acidobacteriota bacterium | reverse complement strand
ATGCTTCCATGGCCGACCAAAGGTGACAAAAAGCAGATTTCTTCTCTGCGCTACGAAATGACAAATAAACTAACTTCCCGCGATCGTAATCCCCTCAATCCGAATCGTCGGGCTCGCGCTCGATGAGCGGAAGTTCAGATCATTCCCAATCGCCACAATGTTGCGGTACATATCCCTCAGATTGCCCGCAATCGTGATCTCTTCCACTGGATACGCCAGCTCGCCATTCTCAATCCACAACCCACTGGCGCCCTGCGAGTAGTCGCCCGTCACCAGGTTCACACCGAAACCCATCGTCTCCGTCACGTACAAACCGCTCTTCACATCACCGATCAACTGCTGCGGCGTGATGCTGCCGGGCTGCAGGAAGAAGTTCCCCGCCCCAATTCCCGGAGTGCCCGCCAGGCCACGCGAAGCATTACCGGTCGATCGCAGCCCCAGCTTGCGGCCGGTGTAGCTGTTGAGCACGTAACTCTTCAGCACGCCGTTCTCGACAATGACCGTGCGGCGCGTCGGCAGGCCCTCACCATCGAAAGGCGAAGTACCGAATCCCGCGACACCGTTGAAGACCAGCGTCCCATCATCGACGATGGTGACGTTCTCCCCGGCAACCTGCTCGCCGAGTTGTCCGGCGAAGAAGCTGGCGTGGCGATAGATCGCGTCTCCATTCGCAGCATCGAAGATATTCGCCATCAGGCTGCGCGCGATCTCCGGCGAGAAGACCACCGGCGCCTTCTGTGTCGGCACGCGGCGCGCTCCCAGGCGGCGCAAAGCGCGGCGGGCAGCTTCCTTGCCGACCTCTTCCGGCGACTCCAGGCCTCCGATATGCCGAGCCGACGAGTACCAGTAGTCGCGCTGCATGGTTCCCGTCGTGTCCTGTGCGATGGGAGAGACAGAGAACCCGCAGTAGCTGCGGCGATACTCGCCACTGAAGCCGCGCGAGTTGACGACGATCTTGCGCGAGGTGGCGGCGTCAAATTCCGCTCCCGAGGAGTTCTGGATGCGCGTATCCGCCGCCATCGCCGCAGCCTCGCACCGGCGCGCCATCTCGATACGCTGCTCCACCGGAAGCGAGTAAACATCGTCGAAGTACAGGCCCAGATCGCCGGGCAACGAGCCAAACTCGTCCGGCTCCGGAAGGCCAGCGAAGGGATCCTCGCTAGTGATCTTCGCCAACCCGACTGCGCCTTCCACCAGGCGGCGGATCGACGTCTCGGACAGATCCGACGAAGACGTGTTCGCTGTCCGCTGCCCGATAAAGACCCTCAGACCAACGGCACGCGAGCCCGACTCCTGCAGTGTCTCTACCTGTCCCAGGCGGACGCTGGTGGAGAACTCATCGCCCTCGTAGACCACAGCTTCAGCGTCTGTAGCGCCGGCCTGCAGGGCGCGCTCCACTACCTGCTGCGCGAGAGAGTTCAGATCCAATTGCTGCGAGAGTCCTTCGGTCGTCATCATCATTCCATCTTTAAGGATATCTGCTGCCACTCCCTGATGTGCGAGACTTCTCCTCAACAGAGGAGAAGGAATGGAGCACACCTCGCAATTTGCGACCTACCCCAGCCTGCGTGATCGGGTCGTACTGGTCAGCGGCGGAGCCACCGGCATCGGCGAGGCCATCGTAGAGG
>JAEKKE010000609.1 GCA_019510535.1 Acidobacteriota bacterium | reverse complement strand
GCGAAGTCTTATCCAGAGCATCCCAGTGTCGATCGCTATTCTCCTGCCGAAGCCGCCCGGGTCTGGAAGGTTCGCGAATCTGCTTTGGGTGCGACTGTCTTCGTTCCTGGCGAGCGGCACAGATGGGAGGGCTGGGAAGATTCCGCTGTTCCGCCCGAGAAGCTGGGCCAATATCTTCGCGACCTGTTACATCTGATCAACTCCTATGGCTACAGCACTCCCATCTATGGACACTTCGGTCAAGGCTGCGTTCACATGCGCATCACCTTCGACTTCACCAGTGCGCAGGGCGTAGCGAACTTCCGTCGTTTCCTTGAAGAAGCGGCAGAGATCTGCTTAAAGTATGGTGGGTCCTTCTCCGGCGAACACGGCGACGGCCAGGCGCGCGGCTTCCTGCTTCCGAAGATGTTCGGTCCTGAACTGATGGAGGCTTTCCGCGAGTTCAAAGCATTGTGGGATCCCACTAACGCTATGAACCCGGGAAAGATGATCGACCCCGTTCGGATCTACGACGCCACAGAAAATCAACGCATCGGGCCAGCGTACTCACCCGCAACGCCGAAGACATGGTTTACCTATCCCGGCGATAACGGACTCTTTAGCGCAGCGACCACCCGGTGCGTGGGTGTAGGAGCGTGCCGCAAGGTCGATCAGGGAACAATGTGTCCGTCCTACATGGCAACCCGCGAAGAGAAGCATTCCACGCGTGGCCGGGCGCACTTGCTTTTCGAAATGCTTGAGGGGACAACGATCAAAGACAGATGGCTGAACGAAGAAGTGCGTGACGCCCTCGACCTTTGCCTCTCCTGCAAAGCCTGCAAGACCGAGTGCCCGGTAAACGTTGATATGGCTACGTGGAAAGCAGAGTTTCTTGCCCACTACTACGGGCACTACAACCATCCCATGCAGCATTATGCCTTCGGCTTCATGGACCGCTGGGCCCGGTTCGCTTCGTTAGCGCCGCGTCTCGCGAACCTGCCCGGCAAGATCGGGGTTACATCCGCCTTCATGCGCCGTCTTCTACACGTTGCCCCGCAACGCAAGATCCCTCAGTTTGCCCCAAGAGACTTTCGCAGGGAGTGGAATACTCGTCACGGATGGAAGCCGGCAAATGCGCAGGCGGACGTTATGTTGTGGCCCGATACCTGGAATAACTACTTCCACCCAGATGTGCTCCATGCTGCGCATCGTGTGCTTGAGGCAGCGGGAGCGCCCATTACCGTTCCGCAACATCACGTCTGCTGCGGCCGTCCTCTTTACGACTTTGGCTTTCTTGATGCTGCGAAGAGCTACCTGAGTCAGATCCTCGACACCTTCGCCCCTCAAATCATGGCAGGCATTTCGGTGGTCATGCTCGAACCAAGTTGCGCCAGCGTGTTTCGTGACGAACTTCTTAACTTCTTTCCAGAGGATCCGCGCGCACAGCGGCTCGCGAGGCAGACGGTGATGCTAAGCCAGTATCTTGCAGAACATCGACAGGGCTGGCAGGCGCCGGATCTCACCGGTCGCCGGCTGATCGTGCAAGGGCATTGCCATCAAAAGTCATTGATGACGATGAAACACTACGATGTCTCTCAGGCGCTCGCCGAACGAGTTCTGCTTCCGGCAGTCCGATCTGCCCGGCCAGAAGACGTAATCGTTGCGAACGGTTTTTCCTGCCGCGAAGCAGTAGAACAAAATAGTGCGCGGCGAGCCGTTCATCTATCCCAGGTGCTCGCGGGCGAAGTTTAGCTCTTGGGGCAGTTACTTCCCGCAAGATGGATTATGGGCGCTTGGCAGCGTCAGGAGATTGATCGATAGGGGCTGGAGAGTAACTTTGCCCTTCTGGAATTTCTTTCCCTGCAAATGCGGCACTGTCCCGTCCTGACCGACCCTAAGTTCCTGCCCGTTGAGAAGAACTGTCTTACTCAGCAGATCGGGTGACGTGAGAGTGTATCGGCTGCCGTCGATCGGCACTTGTATCGTTTGTGCATTTGTCTTGCTGAGGTTCAGTAAAAGGACGGAGACACCTCCGGGCGAACCCTTCATGCACTGTGCGTATGTGCGCATCTCTGAAGTTTGGGGAAGGCCAGGATCAAGAGAACGTGTCCCCATCGTTCGCTTCCACAGCAGGGAAGCCCAATAGTTGGGACGAGGCTCATAGGTTTCTTCATCGATCATGCCGTAGTCGCTGCTCGCGAGTGTGTTGTACATAATCGACTTCACGCCGCTCTGTGCCAGGGTTCCGAACTGATCCAGAAGTCTGAAGCTGTCCACGAACTCTGCCGCCCAGGTATCACCCCCACAGGAAGCTTCTCCTGTTTCCGTGAGCCACATCGGTTTACCGGGCAGGAATTTGTCGCGAAGCTCGGTGAAGTACGCATTCGCCACCTTGCCGCGGTCCAGCCAGTCCTGCGTTAGGAGCTCCTTGATCTCAGTGCCTTCGTCGCGAGCGCAGCGATGCGATCGTGTGTAGTAAACGTGATACGAAAAACCGTCGAACAGCGGCCCGATCTCTGTCATCAGGGCGGAAGTTGGGGTTAACTTCAATCCCGGCAGATCTGGCGTTTGGGGTACTCCTTCGGCGGCGCCGCTTGGACCGATGTAAATGGTGCCGGGAGACTCCTTCTTGAGGAACTCGGCGAAGATCTTACTGTCCCTCGCATACTCCTTCGCTCCGTAATGACCGGCGGCTCCTCCTATGCCCAAGAGGGTTGGCTCATTCATGTATTCGGTGACCGCGATGCGGCCGCCGATGGATCTGGTGTAATCGAACCAGCGTTTTGCCTGATCTGTGGTCCATATACCTTCGGCATTGCGTGTTCCAGGGCTGGTTGCGACCGAAGCCACGATCTCACCATTAA
>JAEKKE010000046.1 GCA_019510535.1 Acidobacteriota bacterium | reverse complement strand
ACCGGGAGCATGAAACTCACGCATCGCGTGGGCAACATCAGCGTCAACGGTAGAAATATCAAATGCAGGTCCGGAGACCTGACCGAGGAGGGCGGCAGAGTAAACAGCAAGCAGCCAAAAGGTGAATACGCGAGCAGGCTTCATCGATGTATCTACGCAGATCCTCGTAGATCGGTTCCGTGCAATTTCGGGCAAATGGTTCCCGCCGAGAGGTGGGCTGCGTCCTGACATTTCCTTACACTCCGAAGCGCAACACGAAGGCATCCGGTCCTGTCTGATGACATAGATGCTGATCATGAGATCGGTATCTATCTCTTCCCCTCTGCCGAAGCAGGAAAGGATCCTTCGCTATGAAACGTCTCTGGATAAATTCGTGGGCAATCTCTCTGATGAGTTGTTTGCTCTTTGCCGGACCTCTGTGCCGCGCGTATGCCGAAGACCTCAGTCTTCAAGATCAGAACGCACAGGATCAGGCTCCCTCTGCAACCACAGGCCGTCAGCCGTTGGACCCTGACGAAGTCGTGGATATGCTCGCCGCCAGGCTCAATCTGACAGAGGACCAGAAGACACAGATCAAGCCCATCATCGCTGATCGTCAACAGAAGCTGAGAGACCTGCGAGAAGACAGCTCCTCGCGTCCTATGCAACGGATGCGTAAGGCAAAGAAGATTGTTGAAGACAGCGACAAAAAGATCGAGCCTATCCTCAATGACCAGCAGAAGCAGCAATATGTCCAGATCGAGCAGCAGATGAGGCAACAGGCTCGGGCCCGCATGCAGAACCGCGGCTCAGGCAACATGCAATGAGTGTCTGGCGGAGGTGTCTTGTGAGGTCGTGCATCGTTTCAGCGCTGTTGTTCGCCTCCTTCGTCGTGCCGGCGTCGCCGCAGCAACAGGACACCCCGCCCATCCGGCTTGTCCGGCGTGGTCTCTCCCTTCCGTCTGGGGCAACGTTCCGCCGCGACGTGGCTTATGGACCGGCATCGTCGCAGATCATGGACGTCTATCTGCCGCCCCATCCACACAATGCTCCGATCATCCTCATGGTGCATGGCGGGGGCTGGCAGATCGGCGATAAGACATTGAGCGAAGTTGTCGTGAATAAAGCGAACTACTGGCTGCGGAAAGGTTACGTCTTTATCTCGGCGGACAACCGGCTGCTTCCTGCCGCTGGGCCGCTGGAGCAGGCGCAGGACGTTGCGAAAGCCCTCCGTGTTGTACAGGCTAAGGCGGCCTCCTGGGGAGCAGATCCAAATCGAATCGTCCTGATGGGGCATTCGGCCGGCGCGCATCTTGTCGATCTCCTCAGCACATCACCTTCGCTGGTTGCAGGACAGGGAGCGAAGCCATGGCTGGCGACCGTATCGCTCGACACGGCAACGCTCGATCTGGTGGAGACGATGCAGCACCCTCACTACCGTCTCTATGACAATGCCTTCGGCACAGACCCCTCCTACTGGAACCAGAACTCACCGGTGCAGCAGCTTACCCGGACCCCCATGCCGATGCTTCTGATCTGTTCCACCATTCGTCCCGACCATCCATGCCCGCAGGCCGAACGGTTTGCTGCGAAGGTAAAGGCACTCGGCGGCAAGGCAGAGGTGCTTCCGCAGAATCTTTCGCACATGCAGGTAAACGCCAACCTCGGCCTTCCCGGTGCATACACTGACGCGGTCGATGCATTTCTGCAGGCATTGGGGCTTCCTTAGGAGTTACCAAGACGTATCAGCAAAAGTAACGCCGGAACTGGGTGGGATCTGTATTCGAGTCTCACCCTTGCACCACCGGGAAACGCATCGTCACCTCCAGGCCGCCTTCCACACGATTGCAGGCTTCCATGGCGCCTCCATGCAGCTCCACAATCCGCTGGCTGATGGAAAGCCCCAGGCCAGCTCCACGTCCACTCTGTTCCCTCGATGCTGATACGCGAAAGAACGGTTCGAACAGATGCGGCAAAGCATGTTCGGGGACGCCTTCGCCCTCATCGATCACACGTATCGTCACCATCTGCCCGGTTGGTGTCTCGCCCGAAAGTGCGACATTCACTTCAATGCCGGTGTGCCGCGGTGTATGTTGAATCGCATTGCGGACGACATTCTCGATGCAGCGCTCCAGCAGGTTGGCATCACCCTGCACCATCACCTCATCGGCTCCGGTCTGCACCAATGTCTTCTGCTCCGGTCTGCCTTCAAACGCAGCGTCTTCCAGAATGCGGCGGACCATGCTGGAAAGATCGATCCGGTCTTTGCGTGAGTTACGATCTGAGGTTTCCATGCGGCTGAGTGTCAGAAGCTCCGAGATCAGTGCCTCAAGCCGCTGAAGATCGCCTTCCATGCGTGATGCTGCGTCGACATCGCCTCGCCTGACCAATTCCGCAGACAGGGTCAGCCGGGCCAGGGGCGATCGAAGTTCATGCGAGATATCGCGCAGTAGAGTCTGCTGCCGTTCGATCAATGTCTGTACACGGTCGGCCATGCGATCGAAGTCGATGGCAAGCTCGCCCAGCTCATCTTCGCGTGCCCCCATCGCGGGGGTGGCGCGCGCCTTTAGATCGCCCGCGGCAAAACGTCTGGCCACGCCCTGCAAGGTACGAATCGGCCGCGTGAGATAGTGCGCCATCAGGAAACAGAGCAGACTCGCAACCACCAAGCCGGCGGCAATCCGTGCCAGCAACGCGGCTGGCTGAAATGCAATCCGTACCCGTCGTCTCGGGTGCTCTAACGCAACGAAGACATACGCTCCCCGGTCGCCGTGGATCGGTATTGCCGATGTCCAGGTTTGGATGTCGTTTTCGTTCCGCCGGCTAAGCCGCTCTCTGGCCAGTACGGCATCGGTTGCTGCAGGCACCCCGTGAGAGCCAAGTAGTGCTCCATCCGGGCCAAGCAGCGCACCCTCTATCCCAGATCCCTGGATATCCGTGAGGTAGTTGTTCAGAGTGGATGGGCCGCCATGCTCATACAGTTCGACCGCGGTCTGGCCATACCAGGTGAGCGAGTTCGCCAGCCACACGCGCAGCAGCGGACGAGTTCCCAGAGCAGCGTTGACCGCGCCAACCGCAATGAGCACCAGCAGCGATGAGGCCCAGAACGACAGAAAGACCTTGCCAAAGATCCGCGGGAACACCCTAAACATAGGGACTCCCGGTATAGCAGTAGCCCACACTGCGGATATTCCGGATGCGCTCTCTGCCATCGGCATGGGATCCGAGTTTTCTCCGCAGGTTACTCATATGGTTGTCGATACTGCGATCCACCGGGCCGATTGGGCGCCCCAAGGCCTGCTGAGAGAGATCGTCGCGCGTGACACAATCGCCTGCACGGCGAAGCAGTACAACCAGCAGATCGAACTCTGCTGAGGTCAGGTCTATCGAAGCCCCATCACGCAGCGCCCGCCTGTGGGCGACTTCCACCGTGATATCGCCTACAACGATGATGTCAGCAGGCACCGGAGGAGCGTGTCTGCGCAACACGGCGCGTATGCGGGCGATCAGCTCTCCGGGGTTGAAAGGCTTCGCAAGATAATCGTCTGCTCCATCCTCAAGCCCGGAGATGCGATCGGTAGCCTCCCCTCGCGCCGTCAGCATGATGACCGGGACCGGTAATCTGGCGCGGAGATCCCGCAGCAAAGCACGGCCGTCACCTCCCGGCAGCATGATGTCGAGTACAACAAGTCGGTGTCTGCCGGAGAGGGCTTCGGCAAGCCCGCTCGCTACATCGTGCCGCATCGTGACGGCAAACTGCTCCATCTCCAGCAGAGAACGCAGCATGCCGCAAAGCTCAATATCGTCATCAATGACAAGCAACGATGGCGCGTTGCTGTGTTCCATCTGCATCATCGCCAGATCCGCCAGAAGTGAATTTCGTCTTTGTCATAGAAACACGAAGAAGGGGTATCGGTTGCTGTTGCGCCTTGTAATCCGACAAATCCTTACAAACGTTCGCGCCGTCCGGAGCAGACATAACCTTACACTTCTCTCCCGCGACCATTTCCATGCCGCCGGTTCTCACATAAGTGTCGGCAGCACATCTGCCGCCGCACGTTGTATCTCAAGGAGACACATTATGAACAGACTTCCTGTCATCGCGGCCGCCCTTGCTCTGAGTACGGGAATGGTACAGGCGCAGAGCAGCACCACCACAACCACCGTGACCGGCGCCAACGGGCAGACCGCTACACGTACCGCAACCCGTGGCAACGGCCAGACCAACGTTACCGTTACGGGCCCGAACGGACAGACCGCCACCCGTACCACCGACCACTACGCCGGTGGCAACTCGACTACCGTTACCGGACCGAATGGACAGACTGCTTCGCGTACCGTAACCGGCCGCGGCACCGGCGATGTGAATGTTACCGCGACCGGACCAAACGGACAGACCGTGACACGGAATACACAGCGTTATGCCGGCGGCAATTCCACCACGGTGACCGGGCCGAATGGAAACTCTGCAAACCGCACGGTCGTTGGCCGTGGCACGGGCAATGCTGTCATCACTCGCTCAGGGCCGCGTGGAACCGTCGTCCGTCACCGCTAGCGTGATGGTCGTTAAATTCTTCCGCCGATCTCTCTCATCGTGACGCGAAGCCAGGTGTGCGCGGCATCCGTGTTCAGGCGCGGATGCCACGTCATCACATAGCGGAAGGTGCTGATCTCGGCGGGCGGCTTCAATATCTTGATCGCTGGGTTGGAGATGGCTGCCGCCATGAACTTCTTCGGGATCGTGGCCATCAGCTTCGTTCCTGCAACACAACGTACCGCCGCCTCAAAGTACGGCACATGTACGGCGATCTGGCGCTTATAACCTTTAGCCGCCAGAGGCTTGTCCGGCGCGACCTGAATCCCACCCTGAATACTGACGCAGATATGCTCGGCCTGAAGATACTGCTCCAGGCTCATCGCCTTCTTCGACGGATACTTCGCATCGACCACGCAGACGAACTCCTCGTCGAAGATCGTCTGGCTCTGCAACGGAGACGGAACCTCCACGATGCTGGCGGCAAAGGTCAGATCCACGCTGCCATGTCTTACTTCGTCAAAGGTCCCGCTGTGCCAGGCGACAAACTCGAAACGCACCTTCTTTGCCTTCGGCAGCACCTCGCGGCAGAGCGCTGGAATCAGGACGGCGGCTCCATTGTCCGTCACCGCAATCCGGAAGTTCGCCTGTTCGTTCGCTGGGTCGAAGTTTGAGCCGCTCAGCAGGCGGTCCAGCTTCGGCAGCATGACCTCCAGCTCACTCAACAGACGCTGCCCTTGCGGTGTGAGCTCGTAACTCCCAGCCGATCGAACAAAGAGATCGTCATGGAACATGTCGCGCAGCCGCTGCAAGGCTCGGCTCACGGCCGGCTGGCTCAGCAGCAGTCGGGTCGCGGCGCGCGAAACATTTCTCTCCTCGGCAAAGACAGCGAAGACAACCAGAAGATTGAGATCGGCCTGTCGCAGTTGCGTCAAACGCATACGTACTATTTGTGCGATGTTCCGGGTGTATGGGGAATGCCCCCTCAATTAGTCATGGTCATAGTGGTAATTACACGTTAGCCTTGATTGCCAAGGAGCACAGGAGACCAGTTCCCGATGACAACGGCTGCACCCGTATCTGTCCAAACCATCAAGCTCTCGCTTCGCCAGCGGATCACCCCTGGCCTCATCGGTCTGTTCTATCCGGTCCTGGTCTGGAGTATTGCAGCGTGGTCGCCCTTTGCGCTGCTGCTGACGCTGCTGGCGCCGGCAGCGTGTCTCTATCTCGCATTCCGGTTGGCGCAGACGAACACCTATCGCCGCGCGACCAGGATCGCTTACTTCGCCATCGGTGCACCGGCGCTCTACAGCTTCCTTGGCGGCTGGCTCGATTCGCAGCGGTGGATTCCCTATCGCGCCAACGGTGTCTGGGTTCTGCTGTGGTGCGTTCTTCTGCTCCTGACATTGATCGAGCGGCCGGGGGCCGCTGACAATGCCGACGTGCGCCCAGCAAAGCTGGCGGTTGCGCATGGGATCTCCGCGGCACTCATCACCATCTTCGCCGCCGCCCACCTCACCAACCATTTGGCCGGGGTTCTCGGCAGTGAAACGCATATCGCGATCATGCGGCATCTGCGTGTGGTTTACCGCTCGCCGGTAGTAGAGAGCCTGCTCCTGGCCTGCGTCCTCTTTCAGGTTGCAAGTGGCTGGGTGCTTCTCGCCTACAGGACACGCAAGCCATTCTCCGGTTGGGTCGACACGGTACAGAACGCCTCCGGAACGTATCTTCTGCTCTTCTTTGCATCGCACGTGGCTAACTGCCGATAACCTGCTCAAGGATCCATGGAGCGTTCGCCTGGTGCCGTATTACTTTCTCGGAGTCCTGGCGCTCGCGGTGCATGGAGCCTGTGGCGTGCGCCACGTTTTGGCAGAGCATGAGCGGCCTCGCCTTGCAGATCGGGCGTTCGCAGCGATCGTCGCAGGAGGCGGGGTCGTTGCCGTCGTGATTATCGTGGCGCTCGTGGCGGGATCGTTGTCGCATTGAGCCCGGCGCCCAGAATGAGCTGGAATTCGAACGAAGTCGAACCGGTGGTAGCAGCGGGCTTCAGCCCGCTGATTCAAGGTCATAGAAGCGTCGGGCTTTAGCCCTGGGCTCTCTGTCACCAATACACAAAGGCCCAGGGCTAAAAGCCCACTCATTATGAGATCGGAAAACCGTGGGCTGAAAGCCCACGGCTCCCACCGGTTCGTAACATATCCAGATTGCTCGGGCGACATCCTTTTTACCCATCTTGGTCGAGGAGTGGGCGCCAAATACAACCAGCAACTATGATTAAAGGAGCGTGACCTACACCATCGCAGCCTTTTACCGGTTCCTCTCTATCGCAGAGCCCAAAGCTCTCGCGGCAGAGTTACGCAGCCTTTTTCAGGACTCGGACCTGCGCGGCACGCTGCTGATCGCGGAAGAAGGCATCAATGGCACGATGGCCGGCTCTGCCGAAGTCATCGATCGGCTGCTGGCGGCTCTCACCGAAAAGGTCGGCCTCGACCGCGCCGAAGTGAAGTTCACCACTTCCGAAAGAGAGCCCTTCCGCAAGCTGCGTTTTGCTGTAAAGCGGGAGATCATCACCTTCCGACAAGCCGTCGATCCCAACCAGCCCGGTACTTATGTTCAACCCGATGACTGGAACGAACTGATCGCACAGCAGGATGTATTGGTCCTCGATACCCGCAACAGCTACGAGACAGAGGTCGGCACCTTTGAAGGAGCGGTACTGCCGCAGACGGCCAGCTTCTCCGAGTTTGCCACATATGTCCGCCAGAACCTCGATCCGGCAAAGCATCGCAAGGTGGCGATGTTCTGCACCGGCGGCATCCGCTGCGAGAAGGCGTCCGCCTTCATGCTGCAGGAAGGTTTTGAAGAGGTCTATCACCTGCGCGGGGGTATCCTGCGCTACCTGGAACAGGTGCCCACGCAGGAGAGTAAGTGGCAGGGACAGTGCTACATCTTCGATAAGCGCATGGTCGTCAGCCCGGAAGACTTCCAGTAAATAGCTTCAGAACTTATATCCCTTCCATAGA
>JAEKKE010000608.1 GCA_019510535.1 Acidobacteriota bacterium | reverse complement strand
CGCGGCAGGCAGGAAAGCTCAAAGCGCGAATGGCCGGCCGACACCGCCAGCCGTCCGCCTTCGCTGGCCAGAAGTTCGGCCTGGACCTGGGCGCCGTCGGGCAGCTTGCGCACGCTTTCAGCAATGCGCCGCGTTCGACGTTGATTTTCATTCTTCCACCGCCCGGTTAGCTGATCCGCTTTCCGGTGCCGTAAAAGGCCCGAAAACGCCCGTTTTTTCGAATGTCTGGCTTGTGCTTGGGAGAGCCCCAAAGGACCCCAAGACTCAAGTCCGAAACCATACCAAATAGAGCTTCAAAGGGCAAAGAAAACGACCCCCGCGGTGGGTCTTTTTTGCCCGGTTTTCCGCCCAATTTCGAGCTTGTGGAGGCCTGGCAGACTGGCCTCTGCGATCGCTCCGAAACCCGGGCGGGAAATGGTTGTCCAAGCTGGCCTCGGGGCTGTCGATCGCGAGCCTCGCGCGGCCCGTCCAAGCTCACTCCTGTCGCGTTTTGAAGAGGCATGGCGTTCATCGCCGCAAACTGGCTTGCGTATTGAACTACATTGTAGTAGTTTGGATTACAACGTGGATGGATGCGCATGGCTTTACCCAGGCTCAGCAATCTCGAAATGCGGATCATGGAAGCGCTGTGGACAGGCGGCGAGCTTTCCACCCGCGAAATCCACGAGACTTTTCCGGCCAAGAATCGGCCCGCCTATACGACGGTGCAGACCATGGTGCACCGGCTGGAAGCCAAAAAAGCGCTGCGGCGCGTCAAGAAGATCGCCACGGCCTTTATCTTTGAAGCGGCCATTCCCCGCGATGCCGCCCGCCGCCGCCTGATCGACGATTTTCTCGCGGTGTTCGGCGGGGAAACCCAGCCGATCATGACCCATCTGATCGAGGCGGGAAAACTGACTCTGGAAGATGTGCAGGACGCCGAAAGACACCTGCGCGAAATCTCCAAGAAGGGCAGGAAGCCGTGATTGCTCTGCTGCTGAATCATTTGTGGCAATCCTCGCTCTGCGTTGCTGGGGCTGGGTTGCTTGCATTGGCGCTCCACCGCAACGGCGCCCATGCGCGCTTCTGGCTGTGGTTTGCCGCCTCCACCAAGTTTCTGGTGCCGTTCGCCGCTCTGACGGCGATAAGCGCCCATTTCCTGACACCGGTACTTCCGCCCGTGCCCGCCCCGGCGGTGATATCGATGGCGCCGCTTGCCCAGCCTTTTTCCGCCGTGTCCCTGGCCGCCGCACCGGTAACTCCGGCATCCGTCTCCATCGCCACACCTGCCGTCCCTGCACCTCCACGGATAACTGTACCAGCAGCCGTCCACCTGGACTTGGGGTCGGTACTTCTGGCGCTTTGGTTCGCCGGTTCCCTGGTCATTGCCCTTCGCTGGCTTGTCCGCTGGTCGCGTGTGCGGGCGCTGCTGCGCCAGGCGGTGTCGGTGCCGGTTGACGCGCCCATCGCCGTGAAATTCTCCTCCTCGCGGCTGGAGCCAGGGCTGGTGGGCATCTTGAAACCCGTCATTCTGCTGCCCCAGGGAATCGAGCAACAGCTTTCCGCAGTGGAGCTGAAGGCGGTGCTGGCGCATGAACTGTGCCATTGGCGGCGCCACGACAATCTTCTGGCTGCCGTCCACATGCTGGTGGAGGCGCTGTTCTGGTTCTTTCCCCTGGTGTGGTGGCTGGGCGCGCGGCTCAATGCCGAACGCGAGCGCGCCTGCGATGAAAGCGTGCTGGCAGCAGGCAATGATCCCCAGATGTATGCCGAA
>JAEKKE010000163.1 GCA_019510535.1 Acidobacteriota bacterium | reverse complement strand
TGTCTGCGGCGTAAGCTGCGCCTCTTCCGGCAAACCAATCTCAGGCCGACGCGTGTAATACGGTTGCGAGATCGGCTGAACAAAGCTCTGCGGAGAACCTGCAATCAACGAGAGTTGTACGTTATTCCAATCCGTACCAACAGTGTTATCAATCACCGCCCAGGACTGCAGCGTCGCCTGCTGCTTCTGCCCACCATCCGAGAAGATCAACCGATAGGTCGACTTCCACACCGGCACCGCAGAGATATAACTCACGCGGATCTGCCGTGCGCCGGTGCCGGTCGCACTCAGAGTCAGGTGACGCAGACCGCCTCCGCGATTTGCCGCCAACAGCTCCAGATAGTGCGAAAGATCCTGATGCAGAGCACCATCGAGCAGACGCACCTGTGTCTGCGAGCTGAGTTGGATGGTCCGCACGCCACCGCCATCCGAGACCACCGTCAGGAACTGCGCCATTGGGCGCGGCTTATCGTCTCCGCTGCCGGTGTTGCCTGCAGGCAGATCGCGCGACTCCACATTCAGCAGTCTTCCGGTAACAGCCGCTCCGTTGCCGGTTACCTCGATGCGTGCACCGCGAATCGCCTGGTAGAGATCGGCCTCGGTGGGGTTCTGACTCAACGCCAGCGGCAGACTCTTCAACTGCTGATCCAGGGGTGTAGTGGAGTTGTAACCTGCGCCGTTAATCTTGCCGCCATTCAAATCGATCGCCGTCAATGTCTGCAGCACATCGTTGAGCTGTTCGCTGGTGAAGTCGATCGTCACCTGCTGATTGCCGCTGACCTCGCCTGCATGTTCGAAGAAGCCGACACCGTTCTTATAGAGCGCAACACTTCGCACGGGCAGGCTCTGCGCCGCGGCTTCCCTCGCAGCACGCAGCACACGCGGCGTTGCTGGCACGGCAGCCTGCTGGGCTGCAATGTTGGCGGGGTTGAGAAGTGAAGAGGAGAGGAGTGAAGCAACCAGCGCGGCAGCAGACGATCTCAATGCAGGCCTCCGAGGGCACAACAACTACGGCAGTTTAGACCGTGGAGGTTGGGTTTGGTGAGTCTAACTGCCAGAGATAGACACCCCCGGATGTAGAAAGGTTCCCGGAGTCCCCCATGCACTGGGTGCCCCGGGTCCCTGGGGGACCTGGGCCCGGCCTTTCACAGAAACATCCCTTCGTGAGATATCCTTGGCGCGTGACGCTCGGGATGTTGCGAATCCAGGATGAAGGTGACTCGCATTTCGTAACCGTCAGTTGTTACGAACGAAAGCCTTATTTCAACAAGACACGACACTGCGAATTATTTGAGGACGCTCTCGAACGGATGCGGGAGCGATATCAATTCCAGATCTTTGCCTATGTCGTTATGCCCGAGCACGTGCATCTTTTGGTCTCTGAACCGAAGGTTGGTCTGCTATCCGATGCGATGAAAGCGATGAAACTGTCTGTGGCGCGAAGGAGCGCCTGGGCGCGGTTCTGGATGCCAAGGTATTACGACTTCAATGTGTACTCAGGACCGAAGTACAAGGAGAAGGTGAAGTACATTCATCGCAATCCTGTGACTCGGGGACTTGTTTACGAGCCCGAAGAGTGGAAGTGGTCTAGTTATCGTCACTATCTGACAGGAGAGCCCGGGCGTGTGGAAATAGCCTCGGAATGGGCAAGACAGTGAAAGGCCGGGCCCAGGTCCCCGAGGGACCTGGGGCACCCAGTGTATGGGTAGTTAGAAAATATGAGTTGACCGTACAGTGTGGGCGCAAAAAAACGGCAGGGCATAAGCCCTGCCGTTTTTAGCTTTGCTTGCGAAGCGAGCCGTTCGCCGACCGCGAAGGTCACTCCGCGGCGAGTTCTTCCTGTTCGCCTTCCATGCGCATTGCCTCGAGCTCGCGCTCTTCGGCGTCGTGCGCTTCCTGAACTTCCTGCTGGATGCGGGCGGCCGCTTCTTCCAGCTCCGGAGAGAGCTGGACGTTGCGGTAGTACTCCATGCCCGTACCGGCCGGGATCAGGCGGCCGACGATGACGTTCTCCTTCAGACCGCGCAGGTTGTCGATGGCTCCGTTGATCGAAGCCTCGGTGAGTACGCGCGTGGTCTCCTGGAAGCTGGCTGCGGAGATGAAGCTCTCCGTCGACAGCGACGCCTTGGTGATGCCGAGCAGCAGCGGGCGGCCGGTTGCCGGACGTCCACCGTTGGCGATGGCCTTGTCGTTCTCCTCGCGGAAGCGGAACTTATCCACCTGCTGTTCGAGCAGGAAGTTGGTATCGCCCACATCCTCGATCTTCACCCAGCGCAGCATCTGACGAACGATGGTCTCGATGTGCTTATCGGAGATAGCCACACCCTGCAACCGGTAGACTTCCTGGATCTCGTTCACCAGGTAGATCTGCAGTTCGCGCTCGCCCAGCACGGCAAGAATGTCGTGCGGGTTGAGAGGACCGTCCATCAGCTGGTCGCCGGCACGAAGGCGCTCGCCTTCCTGCACGTTGACGTGGATACCGCGCGGGACGGAGTACTCGCGCTCCTCGCCGTTGTCGCCGGTGACGTAGATCTTACGCTGACCCTTGGTGACGTCGCCGAACCGAACCACGCCATCGATCTCGCTGATGGTGGCCGTTTCGCGCGGCTTACGGGCCTCGAAGAGTTCCACAACACGCGGCAGACCGCCGGTGATGTCCTTCGTACGGGTCGACTCACGCGGAATCTTCGCGAGCACATCGCCCGGGAAGACCTCATCGCCATCGGCAACCATAAGGTGCGAACGCGAAGGCATGAGGTAGCGCTTGTTGGCCTTGTCGGACTTGATCAGCAGCGTGGGCTGACGCTTTTCATCAGGAGCGTCCGTAACCACCAGGCGCGACAGGCCGGTGACTTCGTCCACTTCTTCGTTCAGCGTGATGCCTTCCTGCAGGTCCTTGAACTGCACCGTACCACCAACCTCGGTGACGATGGAGAAGGTGTACGGATCCCACTCGCCCAGAGTGGAACCGAGCTCCACCTGCTGGCCATCTTCGACGCGCAGCTTCGCGCCGTAGAGGATCGCGTAACGCTCCTTCTCGCGGCCCTTCTCGTCCAGGATAGCGATCGAACCCGAGCGGTTCATGGCAACCAGGCCACCGTCCTTGGAGCGGACCGTGTTCAGGTTGATGAAGCGAACCGTACCGGGGTTCTTGGCGTCGAGGTGCGACTGCTCGTTGACGCGCGATGCCGTTCCACCGACGTGGAAGGTACGCATCGTGAGCTGCGTTCCAGGCTCACCGATGGACTGTGCCGCGATGACACCGACAGCCTCGCCCATCTCAACCATCTTGCCGGAGCCGAGGTTACGGCCGTAGCAGAGCTGGCAGGCGCCGCGGCGCGACTCGCAGGTGAGCACCGAGCGGATCTTCACGCGCTCCACGCCTGCGGCCTGGATTGCGGAAGCCTTGTCCTCGTCGATCTCCTGGTTCACTTCGACAATGACGTTGCCCTCGAAGTCCTTGAGCTTCTCGAGCGAGACGCGGCCGATGATACGGTCGCGCAGCGGCTCGATGGTCTCACCGGCTTCGATGATCGGGGTCACGTAGATACCCTCAACGGTGCCGCAGTCGTTCTCGCTGATGATCACGTCCTGCGCCACGTCGACCAGACGGCGGGTCAGGTAACCCGAGTCAGCGGTCTTCAGAGCGGTATCGGCCAGACCCTTACGTGCGCCGTGCGTCGAGATGAAGTACTGCAACACGGTCAGACCTTCACGGAAGTTCGCCGTGATGGGGGTTTCGATGATTTCGCCCGAGGGCTTGGCCATCAGACCGCGCATACCCGAGAGCTGACGGATCTGCTGCTTCGAACCACGAGCGCCCGAGTCGGCCATGATGTAGATCGGGTTCATGGCGCCTTCCTTATCGGCGCGCTTCATGTTGCCGAACATCTCATCGGCCACCTTTTCGGTGATTCCCGACCACAGCTGAATGACCTTGTTGTTACGCTCGCCGTTGGTGATAGCGCCGTCCAGATACTGCTGCTGCAGCGCGATGACCTGCTTTTCAGCTTCGTGCACAACGGTGTACTTCGAGTCCGGGATGACCATGTCGTCAAGACCGACCGAAAGACCCGAACGCGTTGCGTACTGGAAGCCCAGCTCCTTGATGCGGTCCAGCGCCTTCACCGTGGTCTCGAGACCGAGGTTCAGGTAGCTGTAGTTCACCAGCTGGCCAATGCCCTTCTTCTTCAGCAGGCCGTTCACGTACGGCATGCCGTCAGGCAGAGCGTCGTTCAGGATGGCGCGGCCCACGGTGGTGGAGATGTACTGCTTGTTGTACTCCACCGGCTCAGTGTGCAGCAGGTCCTGATCGTCGTACGCGGACGTCATGTCGAGCACGGCACCGGAGTAGCGCAGACGGATCGGCGACAGCGTTTCGACTTCGCCGGCGTGCAGGGCCATCAGCACCTCTTCGATGTTGCCGAAGGTGCGGCCTTCGCCCCTGGCGCCGACCTTGGACTTGGTCAGGTAGTACAGACCAAGCACCATGTCCTGCGTCGGCACCGTGATCGGTGCGCCGCTGGCGGGCGAAAGGATGTTATGCGACGCGAGCATCAGCACGCTGGCCTCGACCTGAGCTTCAGGCGAGAGCGGGATGTGCACGGCCATCTGATCGCCGTCGAAGTCAGCGTTGAAGGCGGTGCAGACCAGCGGGTGAATCTTGATGGCCTTACCTTCCACCAGCACGGGCTCGAAGGCCTGAATGCCGAGGCGGTGCAGCGTTGGAGCGCGGTTGAGCAGCACCGGATGGTCCTTGATGACCTCTTCCAGGATGTCCCAAACGATAGCGTCCTGCAGCTCTACCATCTCCTTGGCCTGCTTGATGGTGGTGCAGTGACCGGTCTGCTCCAGACGGTGATAGATGAAGGGCTTGAAGAGCTCAAGCGCCATCTTCTTCGGCAGACCGCACTGGTGCAGCTTCAGCTCAGGACCGACCACGATTACGGAACGGCCGGAGTAGTCCACACGCTTACCGAGCAGGTTCTGACGGAAGCGGCCCTGCTTACCCTTCAGGGTGTCAGAGAGCGACTTCAGCGGACGGTTGTTCGCGCCACGCAGCACGCGGCCGCGGCGGCCGTTGTCGAACAGCGCGTCTACCGCTTCCTGCAGCATGCGCTTTTCGTTGCGCACGATGACCTCAGGAGCGTGCAGATCCATCAGCTTCTTCAGACGGTTGTTACGGTTGATCACGCGGCGATACAGATCGTTCAGATCCGAAGTCGCGAAACGTCCGCCGTCCAGCGGCACCAGAGGACGAAGCTCGGGCGGGATCACTGGAATCACGTCCAGAATCATCCACTGCGGCTTGTTGTCGCTCTTGCGGAAGGCCTCAACCACCTTCAGGCGCTTGGCGTACTTCAGCTTCTTCTGGAGCGACTGCTCCTGCTTCATGCGCTCACGCAGCTCGATGCCGAGCTCGTTCACTTCAACGCGCTTGAGCAGCTCCTTGATCGCCTCGGCGCCCATCATGGCCTTGAAGCCGCTGGGGCGATACTGCTGGTCGAGCTCGCGGAACTTGGCTTCGTCCTTGATGATCTCGCGCTCCTTGACTGGAGCGTCGCCTGGATCGATAACGACATACGACTCGAAGTACAGCACCGCTTCGAGCTCGCGGAGCGAGATGTCGAGCAGGTGGCCGATACGCGAGGGCAGGCCCTTGAAGAACCACACGTGCGAGCAGGGCGAAGCCAGCTCAATGTGGCCCAGGCGCTCACGGCGAACCTTGGACAGTGTGACCTCAACGCCGCACTTGTCGCAGATGACGCCGCGGTGCTTCATGCGCTTGTACTTGCCGCAGAGGCACTCCCAGTCCGTGATCGGACCGAAGATGCGGGCGCAGAACAGACCGTCGCGCTCAGGCTTGAAGGTACGGTAGTTGATGGTCTCGGGCTTGGTAACTTCGCCGTGCGACCAGCTGCGGATCTTCTCCGGGCTGGCGAGCGAGATACGGATAGCGTCGAAGTCCGTGATGGGACCAGTCAGTTCAAAAGGGCTGGAGCGGAACATAATCTTCAGTCTCCGTGGCAGTGAGCCCAACTTCCTCTCACTGTCTTTGGTTTCACTTCACTGCGGTCACTTTTGGCGGACCGCGTTGCCGGTACTTACCAGATCTTGAGCGGGTGGGCGATCACCTTTCGGTGACCGCCACCTTCGTTAGTCGGCTGCCGCGATTGCAGGCACCGGAGCCTTCTTGCCGTCGAGCTTGATGAGTTCAACATCAAGGCAGAGGGACTGCAGTTCGCGAATAAGCACGTTGAACGACTCGGGCACGCCAGGCTCGATCGCAGCTTCACCCTTGACGATGGCCTCGTAGATCTTGGTACGGCCATAGACGTCGTCGGACTTGGCGGTGAGCAGCTCCTGCAGGATGTACGCAGCGCCGTATGCTTCCAGCGCCCACACTTCCATTTCGCCGAAGCGCTGTCCGCCGAACTGTGCCTTACCACCGAGCGGCTGCTGGGTGATGAGCGAGTACGGTCCGATCGAGCGAGCGTGGATCTTGTCGTCGACCAGATGCGACAGCTTGAGCATGTAGATATAGCCCACAGTCGCCGGCTGTTCGAACGCATCACCAGTCATACCGTCAAGCAGTTGCGACTTGCCCGAGCTGGGCAGGCCGGCTGACTTGAGCAGAGCCTTGATCTCACTTTCGCGAGCGCCGTCGAAGACCGCGGTGCCGAACCAGATACCACGCTTCATACCGGCGGCGACGCGCATGGTCTGCTCGTCGTCGAGGTCCAGAAGCTGGTTCAGAGCGGCTGTGCCTTCAAAGCGCGCCTTGAAGATCTCGCGAACCTCAGCGGCGTCCTGGGCCTTCTTGGCCAGTTCCGCCACCTGCTCGCCGAGCGTATGCGCGGCCCAGCCGAGGTGCGTCTCGAGGATCTGTCCCACGTTCATACGGGACGGTACGCCGAGCGGGTTGAGCACGATCTCCATCGGGGTGCCATCGGGTAGGTACGGCATATCCTCTTCGGGGAGGATACGGGCAATAACACCCTTGTTGCCGTGGCGGCCTGCCATCTTGTCACCGACCGAAAGCTTACGCTTCATGGCGATGTAGACCTTGACCAGCTTGATGACGCCCGGAGGCAGCTCATCGCCCTTCTGCAGCTTGCCGATCTTCTCGTTCGTGATCTTGCGCAGAACGTCGATCTGACGGGAGGTCATCTCCTCGATCTCATCGATCTGCTCGTTGACGCGCGGATCCTTGTCGTTGTAACGGATACGCTTCAGGTTACGCGTCGAGATCAGTTCGATGGTCTCGCGGTTCAGGATGTCGCCCTTCGAGAGCAGCTTCTTATTCGTGCGCTCGTCGTGCAGATCAGCCTGGACTTCCTTACCGCCCAGGATGTTCTCAAGGCGCTTCAGACGCTCGTCGGTCAGAATGCGGATTTCGTCGCCGAGGTTCTTCTCCAGCTTCTCAATCTGCTCCTGCTCGATCGCCTTGGCGCGCTCGTCCTTCTCCTGGCCCTTGCGGGAGAAGATGCGGACGTCAACGACCGTACCTTCAATGCCCGGAGGGCAGGTGAGCGAAGCGTCGCGAACATCGCCGGCCTTCTCACCGAAGATGGCGCGCAGCAGCTTCTCTTCCGGAGTGAGCTGAGTCTCGCCCTTCGGCGTGACCTTGCCGACAAGGATGTCGTTGTGGCCGATCTTGGCGCCGATACGGATGATGCCCGACTCGTCGAGGTCACGCAGAGCGTGCTCGCTGACGTTGGGGATATCACGCGTGATCTCTTCCGGTCCAAGCTTCGTGTCGCGGGCCTCGATCTCGAACTCCTCGATATGCACCGAGGTGTAGTAGTCCTCGCGGACCAGCTTTTCAGAGATCAGGATCGCGTCCTCGAAGTTGTAACCGCGCCACGGCATGAAGGCCACCAGCACGTTACGTCCAAGACCAAGCTCGCCCTGTTCCGTGCAAGGACCGTCAGCGATGACCTGGCCCTTGAGAACACGGTCGCCCTTACGAACCACCGGCTTCTGATTGATGCAGGTGTTCTGGTTCGAACGCTTGAACTTGATGAGCTGGTAGATATCCGAACCAACCTCACGCGAGAGCTGTGTCGGATGATGCTCACCCTCAACGCGGATGATGATGCGCTCGGAGTCGACCGAGTCGACGAGACCGTTACGCTTGGCCAGGATGACGGCGCCGGAATCGCGGGCGGTGACGCCCTCCATACCGGTACCGACCAGCGGAGCCTCGGCGACCAGCAGCGGCACGGACTGGCGCTGCATGTTCGCTCCCATCAGAGCGCGGTTCGCGTCGTCGTGCTCAAGGAACGGCACCAGCGATGCGGCCACGGAGACCAGCTGCTTCGGCGAAACGTCGATGTAGTCGACCTCAGCCTTCGGAACCAGGACGAAGTTGCCCTGGCGACGAGCATTCACCAGGTCTTCCTGGATGATGCCGGCAGCGTCCAGGTCGATGTTCGCCTGTGCGATGGTGTGACGATCTTCTTCCCACGCCGAGAGGTAGAAGCTGTACGGCTCAACCTCGAGCGCGCGCTTCTTGTCCTTCTTCAACTGCTCGACCAGCTTGTGCGATTCGCTGATCTCGAGCACGTCGCCCACACGCAGACCCGACTCGCCGCTGTTGGTCACAGCGACGTAGTCCAGCACCCGCGAGTCCTTCACCTTGCGGTAAGGCGACTCGATGAAGCCGTACTCATTGATACGGGCAAAGCAGCTCAGCGAGCTGATCAGACCGATGTTCGGACCTTCCGGCGTCTCGATCGGGCAGATACGGCCGTAGTGCGTCGGGTGCACGTCGCGGACTTCGAAGCCCGCGCGCTCACGCGACAGACCGCCCGGCCCAAGGGCCGACAGACGGCGCTTGTGCGTGATTTCTGACAGCGGGTTGGTCTGGTCCATGAACTGCGACAGCTGCGACGATCCGAAGAACTCGCGAATGGCGGCCATAACCGGCTTCGCGTTGATCAGGTCGTGCGGCATCGCGGTCGACATTTCCTGGTAGACCGACATCTTTTCCTTGATGGCGCGCTCCATACGGACCAGGCCGATGCGGAACTGATTTTCCATCAGCTCGCCCACGGCGCGGACGCGGCGGTTGCCAAGGTGATCGATATCGTCCACCGCGCCGATGTTCTTGCGCAGCTTCAGCAGGTAACGGATGGTGCCGTAGAAGTCCTCGGGCGTAAGAGTGCGCTTGTCGAGCTCAGTGGCGTCTGCGTTCTCATACAGCTTGATGTTGAACTTCAGACGGCCTACGCGCGAGAAGTCGTACTTGCGCGGGTCGAAGAACATGCCCTCGAACAGAGCTGTAGCGGTGTCCAGCGTCGGCGGGTCACCCGGACGCAGCTTGCGGTAGATCTCGATCAGAGCCTCTTCCGGCTTACGGACAGAGTCACGCTTCAGCGTGTTGGTGATGATGTTGCCCACATCATCGCGCTCCGGGAAGAAGACCTCGATGCTGGTCACGCCCGACTGCGCGATCTTATGCAGCTTGTCGGTGGTGATCTCCTGGTTGGCCTCGTAGAGCAGCTCGCCCGTCGTCAGGTCAACAACGTCAGCGGCAAAGATCGACGCATCGAACTCGGCGGTCTCAACCTCAACGTCAGCAACCTTGCCGGCGCGGATCTGCTTCAGGATCGAGGGGGAAACCTTGCGGTTCGGATGAGCGACATCGTTGCCGTCCACCTTCACCACAGCCGCCGGCTTCGAGCCCAGCAGATTGGTCGCGCCCTCTTCCTTCACCTTCCAGAAGAGCTTCTGGTCGCGGACATTGATGGTATCCACGGTGTAGAAGGTCTTCAGGATCTCTTCGTCCGTACGCAGGCCGAGAGCACGCAGGAAGATGGTGCCCAGGAACTTACGCTTACGGTCGATACGGACATAGAGGATGTTCTTCTGGTCGTACTCGAACTCGACCCAGCTTCCGCGGTAGGGAATGATCTTGCCCAGGAAGTAGGTACGGTTGTTCGCGGTCTCGAAGAAGACACCGGGCGAGCGGTGCAGCTGCGAAACGATTACGCGCTCGGTGCCGTTCACGATGAAGGTGCCGTTCGCCGTCATCAGCGGAATATCGCCGAAGAAGACTTCCTGCTCCTTCATATCGCGCAGGGTCTTGGCGCCGGTGTCCGGATCCTTGTCGTAGATCTTCAGGCGGATGGTCACCTTCAGCGGGGCGGAGAAGGTCATGCCGCGCTCTTCGCACTCAGCCTGGTCATACTTCAGCTGCAGACCGACAGGGTCACCGCACTTGGTGCAGAAGTCGGGGGTGTTCTTGTTGTAGGTTCCGCAGAAGGTACAAAGAACATCGCCCGGGTGGAACGGATCGGTGATCACCATGTGGCCGCAGTTGACGCAGGCCGTACGCAGGTGATTCAGACCCTTGAGGTAACCGCACTTGCACTCCCAGTTGCCGATGGAGTAGTCCACAAACTCGAGTTCCGAGACGTTCCGGAAATCGGTGATCGGAAAGACAGACGTAAAGACCGACTGCAGGCCGTTATCTTCACGCTCCTGCGGCAGCTTATCCATCTGCAGAAAACGCTCATAGCTGCGACGCTGGACCTCGATAAGATTCGGGATCTGAATAGCGGTAGGGATTTTGGAAAAGTCGAGACGGCTACGGACCGCGCGCAATTCGCTGGACATCGTGTGTTTGCTCCTGACTTCGTGCCTTCCGAGGCCTCCGGTCGACATTGCGGTGCATCTAACCCGCAAATGCCTTCCGAAGGGGCGGCGGACTCAAGTTTCTGAGGTTCCGCCCGGATGTTTGCGCTGTTCAGACCCGCCCGTCCTCGGTTGCCGGACTGGTCCATGCGCAGGATGCTGCGCCGAAGTGGCGAAACTTCGGCCTTGAAACCTGAATTTTGTTGGCTGCCCGGCAGTGAATTCTGCTATAACAAGCGCGAGCAGCGCAGAGAGAAGCTATCTGCTGCCCGGATGGTTGCCCGGATGCAAAGACGGCAAAACGCCCTTAGAGACGACGAGTCCCAAGAGCGCAACGACCGGCTTGTGCACTAGCTGAATCTTTTCGATGTAAATATCTGCCGCCTGCTTCCGGTTCGCCCTTCCGAAAGCTTTCGCCGCGAATGATTACTGCTCGGGGTACCATGCCGATGCGCTCGCCGCTGACGCATTCTGCATGACCGGCCCTTGGTGGGCCGGGAGTAAATCCTGATCTTGTCAAGTATCGGTGAGGCCGGAAAGTCGTCGCGAGCCCATCTGCCCCGTTACGCAAACCCAGGCAGGAGCGGGTCTCCTCATCCATAGAGGATACCGCTTCCGCTTTGGAAGTGCAAGTGCTGGGTGCGAGCCGAAATCCGCCTCACAGACGAATCTCCGGGCCGAAGCCCGGAGTCCGCCAGAACCCTTCGCCCGAAGGCGAGAAGTTACTTGATCTCGACAGCCGCGATGCCTTCGAACTTCTTCGCAACGGCAGCCGCTTCGTCCTTCGAGACGTTCTCCTTCAAAGGCTTCGGAGCGCCGTCGACCAGGTCCTTGGCTTCCTTGAGGCCCAGGCTGGTGACTTCGCGTACAGCCTTGATGGTGTTGATCTTGTTCGCGCCGGCTTCCTTCAGGATGACGGTGAACTCGGTCTTCTCTTCGGCCGCGGGAGCAGCAGCACCCGCACCGGCGCCAGCGACGACCACCGGGGCCGCGGCTGCCGCGGAGACGCCGAGGCGCTCCTCGAGCTTCTTGACGAGAGCCGCCGCGTCGAGCAGGCTCAGGCTAACGATCTGATCTTCCAACTGCTGAATGTCCGCCATGTTATTTCTCCAATACTTCTGAACTTGAAATTTTGTTTACCGCTTACTACTCGCCGGAGACTACATTCCACTCCGGTTGCCATCCTCGGCAGGCTCCGATGCGCCCAGACAAGCGCCCCGCCGCGATAGCTAAACTTGATTTACAGCCAGCGAAACTTCGAAACTTGATTTACGCGCCTTCGGCCGGAGCCTCGGTCGCAGCAGCTTCGGCCTGAACGTCCGGCTCCGCAGCAGCAACTGCCGCCGGGGCCTCAGCCGCAGCCGCTCCGCCAAACTTGCCCTTCTCGACGCCCTGGTTGATCACCACCGCCAGGTCGCGGCCGGTCGCATTGATGACCGTCGCCAGACGCTGTGCCGGAGCATTGATGAGGAAGAGCAGCTTCGAGAAGATCTCTTCCTTGCCAGGCAGGGCAGCCAGATCGCCGATCTCGGCAACCGTAAGCACCTTGCCGTCGATGATGCCCAGCTTGAAGGTGAACTCTGCGTTGTCCTTGACCCAGGTCGAGAGAGCCTTCGCCAGAGCGACCGGATCGCCCTCGGTATAAGCAACCGAGCTGACGCCCTTCAGGCCCTGCAGTGCAGCCTCAATCTTGGTGCCGGCGGCCGCCTTTGGGGCCAGCTTGTTCTTGATGACGTGGTACTTGCCGCCCGCCTCGCGGATGGTCTTGCGGAGCGAGAAATCCTTGCCCGCCGTCAGACCAGAGAAGGTGCCGACGATCGCCGAGGTGGAGTTGGCCAGATCCTTCGTGAGGAACTCGACCGTTGCGTGCTTCTTTGCCTTGGACACTGCCATGGTGAAAAATCCTTTTGTGCCGGCTCAATCCCGGCGAGAATTCATATGCCGCTGTTCAGCGGCGGAAACCTTATGCCTTGCCGGCGGCGTCGATCACCGACGAATCCAGCTGAACCCCGGGGCCCATCGTGGAGCTGACATAGGCAGCCTTCACATACTTGCCCTTGGCAGCAGAAGGCTTCGCCTTCACCACAGCGGTAATCACGGTCATGGCATTCTCAACCAGCTTCTGCTGATCGAAGGAGAGCTTGCCCACCGGGACGTGCACGAGAGCCGTCTTGTCGGCGCGGAACTCAACTTTACCCGCCTTGATCTCCTTGATCGCGGCAGCCACATCCGTGGTGACCGTTCCGGTCTTCGGGTTGGGCATCAAGCCCTTGGGACCGAGCACCTTACCGAGGCGGCCGACCGACTTCATCATGTCGGGCGTCGCGATCAGGGCGTCGAAATCGGTCCAGTTTTCCTTCTGAATCTTCTCCACCAGCTCTTCGCCGCCGAAGAAGTCGGCGCCGGCCGCCTCCGCGTCACGAAGACGGTCGCCGGTCGTAATGACGGCAACACGCTTGGTCTTACCCAGACCATGCGGCAGAACCACAGTGCTGCGGACCATCTGGTCGGCGTGGCGGGTATCAACGCCCAGGCGCATGGTCAGATCGACGGTCTCGTCGAACTTGGCAAACTTGACCTTCTGCAACAGGGAAACGGCGTCGGCGAGATTGTAAGGGCGGGGCTCTACGGCCGCACGCGCCTTCGCGACATTCTTGGAAAGCTTCTTAGCCATCGACTGTAATCCTTCTTGAGTCTCCCACCGCACGAACCCTTGGGTGAACCGGGCTGATCTGTTGCTTCTGCCCGCTAGAAGCCAGAGGATTTGTTGCTCGCCTGGCTTAGGTTCACCCGCCGCGACCTTGTTTCTCGCGGAACCGCCCCCGAAATTGCTGGTACGACAACTGCTGGATGGGGTCGGTCGTTCGGCCGTGGTACATGTGCCACGGACCTATGGCCCGGGCACTCTTACGAGTATGGTGGAAAATTTCCGGGGTGTCAACATTCGCGGAAGCGCGCAAACGTCTCAAAAACCCGCGTCATTGCACTAGTTTTGGGGCATCCAAAGCTGGATGTCTCGGAGACAACAGAACATCTACGCCGACCAGTATCCGTTATCCCACTCAAGACGGGTGGCCATATCCGTTAAGCAGATATGGGTATATCGGCGAACTATCTCCAGATCCGCCCCAACGGTAGTTCAAAGCTCGCCAGTAGCCCCTCGCCGAAGGCAGACGTATGCCCCTCCTGCTCTTCAGGCTTCCGGCCAGGACGGTAGATCACGACCATCTTCCGCAGAGGATCGATCAGCCATGCCAACTGCACCCCATTAGTGAGCCACATCTCCATCTTGGCTTCGAGCTCCGAAACCTTATCCGACGGCGACCGCAGCTCGATCACAAAATACGGAGTAATCGGAGCAAAGACCTCCTGCTCGCGTTCGGAAAGCGCCCACCACCGTTCTGCCTCAATCCATGCGGCATCCGGGCTGCGCATCGAGCCATCCGGCAAAACAAATCCCGCATTTGAATCAAATGCGACTCCGCCGAACTTCTCCGCCCATTCGTCCAGCATGCGTGCAATGTAGACGTTGCGATGGCTGGTGCTTCCCCCAGAAGAAGTCCTGATGCTCAGGTCCCCGTTCGGCTCACGCTCGATCTGATAGAAGTCGTTCGTCGCGCAGAACTCCAGGAGTTCTGCGTCCGTCATCGGCTTTGAGGGAGTAAGCCGTGCGGGCATCGCGACTTTGTCGAGCGAGAGTTGCATGCGTTGAGTCTAACCCCGCCAGGCCCCCTCCAGGACGATATCTCCGCGCCGTACAATCGCGCTTATGCCGGATGCGTTCCACCTAAGGCGCCGCGTGACCTTCTCGGCCGAAACGGCCCAGGAGACCCTACGCCAGTTGCCGGAATCAGCCGGCGTTCTGGCCCTGCGCGGAGCCGATGAGACCACCCAGCCCTACCTCACTAAGGCCGCCAACCTCCGCCGCCGCGCCGCTCGTCTACTCTCCCCAGCCGAAGGTCAGACCCGCCGTCTGAACCTGCGCGACCGCGTCGCCTTTGTCGAGTGGACCACCGCCGGTAGCGACTTCGAGAGCCTGCTCTGTCTCTACCAGGCCACCGCCGCTTTTTTCTCGCTCCCTGAGGCCCGCAAACGCCTCAAGCTCTTTGTCCCCTATAACGTCCGCTTCGCCGCCGAAAACGCCTTTCCCCGTGTCTATGTCACCAACCGGCTCGCCAAGAAGGCCCTGAACGAGACTTACGGCCCCTTCCCCTCACGAGCCGCGGCCGAGCGCTACACCGACGCCATGCTCGATCTCTTCAAGCTGCGCCGCTGCTGGGAGGAGCTCGAGCCCTACCCGGAGCACCCCGGCTGCGTCTACGGCGAGATGAAAAAGTGCCTCGCCCCCTGCCAGGAGCGGTGCACCCCGGAGGAGTACAGCGACGAGTCCGCCCGCGTCCGCGCCTCTCTGGAGACCGGTGGCCAATCTCTCCTCTCCACCGTTGCCCAGGAGCGCGACGACGCCTCGGCCGCGATGGAGTTCGAGCGCGCCGCCGAGCTTCACGCTCGCTGGCAGAAGGTAAAGTCCGCCGCCGACCTCGCTCCCGAATTGGTCACCGCGTTATCCCGATTGCACGCAGTGCTGCTGCAGCCCTGCGGCGAAGGTGAGGTCGCTGTCTTCCTGGTTCACGCCGGCTGCATCGCCGGTCCGGAGATTTTCACCACGCGCGACATCCGCGCCGCCCGCGCGCAGGAAGAGACAGGAAGCTCCCTCTTTGCCCAGCCGTTGATGCTGCAACCCGTTGCACTGGAAGGTGAGTCCGAAGCCGCCGGACCGGAGGAACGTCTGCGCGATCTGCTGCAGCGGCTGCAAGAACACGCAAAAACACCCACCGACATGGCACTGCTGGGTGACCACCTTGCCCTGCTGAAGCGCTGGTACTACCGCCCGGAGAGGTCCCGCACCGGCCGCATCTTCTTCGCCGACAAGGACTGGCCATGGCGCCGCATGCTGAACGGCGCAGCCGCGCTGGGGAATCGTGTAGTGGCTGAAGTTAGTTCTTAGATGTGGCTCGACAAATTCGGAGCCTATGCACTGGGTGCCCCATGTCCGGGGTCCCCAACGAACTTTGTTCGTTGGGGTGGTGTTCCTCGGGGACATGGGTATTCGAGCAGCGCTCGAACCGGCTTTTCGCGGAACGGAAAATGAGGTTTGCGGGGCCCGAAATCGATGCTCAGGATACTGAAGACGGGCCCATGTCCCCGAGGGACATGGGGCACCCAGTGTATGGGCTCTACAACGCCAGAAACTTCTTCTCAAACTCCACCGCAGGCATCGGTTTTCCAAAAAGATATCCCTGCCCCTCATCGCACCCGATCCGCTTCAGCTTCTGTAGTTGCTCTTCGGTCTCAATGCCCTCGGCAATGACATCCAGGTCATAGTTCCGTGCCAGGCCGATCGTCGCTGCAACCGTTGCCTCATCACGTGTCGAGCAGCACATGTTGCTGGTGAAGCTGCGGTCGATCTTGATCTGCGTGACCGGATAATCGCGTAGCAGGCTCAACGAAGCAAAGCCGGTGCCGAAGTCATCGAATGCAATGCAGACACCGGCCTCCCGCAACTGCCTCAATGTATCCAGAATCACGGCATCCTGGTGCAGGATGATGTTTTCGGTGATCTCCAGCTCCACATTCCGCGGCAGCAGGCGATACTCATCGAGACTCTGGTGCACCAGTTCCACCAGATCGCCGGTAAGGAACTGGGCGGCAAAGAGATTAACTCCCATGCGGAACCTGCCTTCGTCTCTCTGGCGCCAGAGAGACGCCTGTGCACACGCCTTCCGCAACACCCACGTCCCAACGGTTGCCGCCAGTGAGCTGACCTCCAACAACGGAAGAAACGCCGCCGGAGCCAGATATCCCTTCTGGGGATGCCTCCAGCGAATCAGCGCCTCGGCCCCCACCAGGGCGCCGGTCTGCAGATGGATCTGCGGCTGATAGAAGAGCTCGAACTCCTCGTTCTCGACGGCATGATGGAGCTCGGCATCGAACTGGCGCCGCTCGATGGCCTCCTGGCGAAGCGCCGGCAGATAGACCGAGACATGACCACGGCCGAGACTTTTGGCCTGGTACAGAGCGAGGTCCGCATTTCCCAACAACTCTTCCGCGTCGCTCTGCTGCTCGGTAGCGTGCGCGATGCCGCAACTCGCAGTGACACGGATGCTATGGCCGGCAACGTCGAGCTCTTTACCGATACTGCTCAACAGCGTGTTCGCAAAGGCACGGACGGCCGGAAGCTCGCGCCCGCGTAGAAGCACGGCAAACTCATCGCCCCCCATGCGGGCCAGCATGTCACCCGGCTTCAGCAGGCGGCTCATCCGCTCTGACAACGCATGCAGCAGTTCATCGCCCGCTTTGTATCCGAGCGTGTCGTTCATGTCTTTGAAGCTGTCCAGATCGATCACTATCAGCGCCATGGCGCCGTGCTCTTCCAACGCGCCGGCAACCTCATGGCGCAGCACCTTGCGATTAGCCAGACCGGTCAGCTTGTCGAAGTTTTCCAGCCGGAAGAGTTCCTGCTCATGGTTCCGCCGCTCGGTAATGTCGGTTAGCATCAGGCCGCAACGCTCTTCTCCCTCTTCTTTCCAGGTGAAGAACACAACCTCGACCGGCAGCATGGCACCTTCCGCGCGCAGCGCAAGCGTTTCGATGGGGGCATATTGCGAGACTCCGGTGGCAATGACATTGCCGATGAACTCCAGAATCCGTCGCTCGTCCAGACGCGGCAGAATCTCTCCGATCCGGCGGCCGAGTAACGTCTCACGCGACGCTCCCAGGACGGCTGCCGCGGCGACATTACAGAAGGTCAGCTCAAGTTTTCGATTGAAGCCGAGCAAAGGCCCCGGCGATGTAGCCGCGATCTCCTGAAACCGGCTCATCTGTTGCGCCACTTCCAGTCTCCGCAACTCCAGCTTGTCGCTGACCAGTGTTGCAAAGTCGCGAAGCCGTTCCCGGTCACGTTCTGAGAAGGCCGCGTGCGGCTCCCGGTCAATGACACAGAGCGTGCCGATGGCATGTCCCGAGGGCGAACGCAGAGGCATCCCGGCGTAGAACCGAATTCCCGGCTCACCGGTCACCAGTGGATTGTCGTGAAAGCGGACGTCGTGAGTGGCATCAGGCACCACCATGACATCGTCCTGCAGGATGGCATGCGCACAGAACGATGCGTCCCGCGACATGTCACAACCATCAATGCCGTAACTGGCAGCGAAGAAGACGTGCTGTTCGCCGATCAGATTGACCGCCGACATCGGCATCCGGAACATCTCAGCCGCGAGCCGGACAACCGGCGCCAGCGCAGGAAGGCCGAGCCGCTCGCTCAGAGCGTACTCCTCCAGCGCCCGCAGTCGTCCAGACTCGTCGACCAGGGTGGAGGGGCAGCGCATCAAAAGACCTCCCGGCCGTCTTGTCCTGAGGCAGCGGGAGAGTCTCCCGCTGCCTCGCCTTAAAGCCCAACTTAGCCCAAACTTAGTTTGAGATTGGTGCAAGTAATTGCGTTGTACGAACAGCGACAAACACCATAACCAGCTTCCGGACGGGTTGCAACCGTATCTTTAGTAAGCCCCGAGGCAGGCGCAAACTTTTGCCTACGCTGGCTGCGCCGCACGGCGGCGACGGCCGCTCAGCAGATAGATGGCTGCCCGCAGCTCCAGCAACGGATCTGCAGACGCCTCAATACCCTCGCAGCGCGGAATGGGATCGAAGATGATGTGCTTTTGCTGTGCCAGGGAGTCCGGCATGACGGCATTCAACTCCGCCACCCCCAGCTCCACCAACGGACGCGACTCGGGCCAGTGCGACGTTGCATCATCGACCGTGTCCTCCGGGCCGGCGACCTGTACCAGAATCCGGAACCTGATCGGCGCCTTGGCGACGCGCTCAGCGATCTCGTCGTAGTGGTAGCTCTGGGCAAGCTTTGCCCCTTCCTCATCGGAGAAGAAGTGCTCGCCCGCCTCGGGAACGATGCGGTAGCGGCCATACTTCGTCTCACCCTGCGCATTGGTAAACGCAAACGCGGTGACGCCGAAGTAGCTTTCGGTCGCCAGGCTGACCGGGAAGGGTTTGGCAGCCTGGACAAACGCCAGCGCCGCCGGATTTGAACCAAGAAAGACCTCAACCGGCTTAGGCGAAGGGACATCCGGTCCGCTGGCGCCGATGGCTTTCAGCAACTCGATAAACTCATCTCCGGTCCGAGTGGGGAAGGCATCGATGGAATGGCTGACGATGTCGGTATGGACGTGCTCCGCCAGGTTGAAACGGATCGCCAGACCGCGCGGATTAGCATCCGCCGCGCTATCCGGCATCATCGGCAGACCTGTGGAGTTCGAGAAACGTGCCGTTACCGGTGTCGACGGACGGGAGACATGCGGCGCGTTGGTCAGGGACAAAGCCTCAGGCGCCGCTGTAAAGGTGCCGGTCAGCATCAGCCCCTTGGCATGAGCAGCACGGAAACCGGGATGAAGCCCGAAGAGCGTATCAAACTGGGCAAGAATACGGTTGGCGAGGTCGACGACGCGTTCATCGTTCGGAAGAGGCATAGGGGGATCGATCTCCTTGGCCGAAGCCATTTGGTTTTGGCCGAAGCCGCTTGGTTCCGGCCAAAGCCGTTCTGTTTGAAGTGGGTAGAGGCAGCTTACTCCATCTGCCTGCGTACAGACGTAAACGTGCACAGCCGGCATAAAACGTGCACAGATATGGGGCGGACGCTTGGTACACTCGAACCTGTGACCGAGCTCTGCTTTTCCATCCTCGCGGCCGACTTTGCCCATCTCGCTGATGACGTCGCTAAAGCCACCGAAGGCGGCGGCACAGTGCTCCATTTCGATGTGATGGATGGCGTCTTTGTCCCCAACATCAGCATCGGACCGCCGGTACTGAATAGCCTGCGCAAGGCAACGGCGCTGCCCATCGACTGCCACCTGATGATCGCGAACGCCGATGCCTACATCCCCGCCTTTGCCGACAACGGCGCCGACTGGGTGAGCGTGCAGTGGGAGGCGTGCCGTCATCTGAACCGCACGTTGGAGCTGATCCGGAGCCACGGCATGAAGCCCGGTGTGGTCATCAATCCGGCGACTCCGGTGGAATTCCTCTCCGAGGTGCTGGACATTGTGGATCACGTCCTGGTGATGACCGTAAACCCCGGCTTCGGAGGTCAGGCATTCATCCCCGGCACCCTGAAAAAGATCGAGCGCCTTGCCCAAATGCGGCAGGAGCGTGACCTGGACTTCCGCATTCAGGTCGACGGCGGCATCGACCACACGACAGTACAGAGCGTAGTGAAGGCGGGAGCCGAGCTGCTGGTCGCCGGCACCTCGGTCTTTGGCCGCGGACAGGCCGTCGAGGATGCTCGCAGCCTGCTGGATCTGGCACGGAAGGCTGAGCTGGCGCGAAAGACTGAATTAGCCACGTCAGGGAGATAATTCCGGGTGCCTGTAAAAGCATCCGGACCATACCCCAACTCGTCATCTGACCGTCTAAAATAAACACACCTTCCTGCCGTGCCCGCTAAGCCGGGGGAAGGTTGCGCTTTCTCATCCAGAGAGCAGTGAGGTTGCATGCGCCGTTTTGTTTTCTCGACCCGTTTCGCACCGCTTTCCGCCGCCGTGGCTGCGGCCCTTCTGGCCGGTTCACTAAGCCTGCACGCGCAGGCGGCCGGCACGAATCCTGACGGTTCGCAGTCTGAGAGCGTCACGCTCTCCACGGGCAAGCAGGCAAAGAAGCGTAAAGGCGACGAACCAAAGGAATCCAAGAAGGACCAGAAGGTTCAGCAGTCCAAGGACACCAAGGCAGCCGAGAAAAAGCGCCTGAAGCGGAACCCACTGGCCGACGTGGACAAGAACCTGCCCGACAAGCAGCTCTACGACAAGGCGCTCGAGGCCCTGAACAAGGGTCACTTCGACGTCGCCCGTCTGGATCTGCAGACCATGCTCAACACCTATCCGGACTCGCAGTACCAGATGCGCGCCAAACTGGCCGTCGCCGATAGCTGGTACAAGGAAGGTGGCTCCGCCGCCCTGGCCCAGGCCGAGGCCGAATACAAGGACTTCATCACCTTCTTCCCCAACGTGCCCGAGGCCGCCGAGGCCCAGATGCGCGTGGGCGACATCTACTTCCGCCAGATGGATAAGCCTGATCGCGACTACACCAAGGCCATGCACGCGCAGGAAGAGTACCGGAACATGATTCAGCAGTTCCCGCAGTCCACGCTGGTGCCACAGGCCAAGCAGCGTCTGCGTGAGGTACAGGAAGTACTGGCCACCCGTGAAGCTGAGGTCGCCTCGTTCTATGCCTCGCACGAGAACTGGGCCGCAGCCATCGCCCGTTACCAGACAGTGGCCGATACCTATCCGCTCTACAGCGGTATGGACCAGGTGCTGATCGGCATCGGCGACGGCTATGCCGCGCAGGCGCGTTTCGTACGCGGGGCCAATCTTCCGGAAGGTCCGAAGGCCAAGCTGGAACAGGAGTTCGATGACCGTGCGATGGCCGCCTACACCAAGGCTGTGACCGAGCACGCCGCTTCGAACCACGTTGAGGACGCCCGCGATCGTATCGCGGCCCTGAACCGTCCGCAGCCCGAAGCCACCCAGGAACAGGCAGCAGCCAGCCAGGCGTTGGAGAACAGCCGCTCGCAGTACAAGCTGCTCGATATCGCCAAAATCATGTTCCTGCGTCGCCCGGACGTCGTCCAGACCGCCACGGTCGGTGAACCCACCATGGCCGATCCGCGTCCCACCCTGGCGCCCGAAGTAGCAAAGTTTGTCGAAGACTCCTTCCGCGACGCGCTCAACCCCGGCGCTTCGGCCGCAGCCGCTCCCAAGGCAGTCAAGGCAGCTCCCGAAGCCGCAGCCTCTGAAACACCGGCGGCAGCTCAGCCTGGCGCACCGGCAGCGCCCGCCACTCCGCTCGGCTTCAACGACATCAACAACCCGGCTGATGGCTCAGCTCCGAACTCGGGAGCGGTCAACATGACGACTCCAGCGGCAGCCCCGGCAGCCGGAGCGACCGGAACCGGAGTTGGCCTGGAGATCGTGACACCCAAAGCCGGCGAGACACCGCGGACATACGGTCTGAAGGCCG
>JAEKKE010000045.1 GCA_019510535.1 Acidobacteriota bacterium | reverse complement strand
CGTACATGCACTGCGGCAGCATCTTCGGCGACTCGAACCCTGGGCGGAACTGGAGAGATTACTGCCACAAGAGCAGATTGACGAACTTCGCGCTGATGACAACGTTCCACTTCGCCTCCAGCTGCAAATGGGCAGGATTCTTCGGGAGTGTGTGCGAAAAGGCTGGATGGACTCTTTGCAATGGGCTCAGATGGATACAACTCTGAATGATCTTGCGGATGCACAGGGGGGCGCAGAGCGGATCAAGAACACGCCGATGCCCAAGCAGTACGACTATTTTCCTCAATTGTTTACTCATATCTACTGCCTCGTTCTGCCTCTGGCCCTGGTTAACACTCTGGGTTGGTACACTCCTCTGGGTTCTACCCTGGTGGGATTCATCTTTCTGGCGCTGGACAAGATCGGCCGCGACCTGGAAGATCCTTTCGATAACACCCTGTTCGATGTACCACTTACCTCGATTACCCGAGGTATAGAGATCAATCTCAGACAGTTACTTAACGAAAAAGATATTCCTCCACCGGAACAACCGGTCCACGGGGTGCTGTGGTAGCAGTTCTAGAGCATTTTCCCTGTTGTTGGGTATCCCGGAAGGGGTGTGCCGCGGCGTTTTCATTGCGGAAAACGCCCATAGATACGGAAGCCTACTCTACACCTACAGGGAAAATGTTCTATGCGGCTCTCGGAGCAGGGCGTACGACGCTACTTCGGCGGGATGTATCCCTGCTCTGCCAGGCGGGCTCCCATCTGGTAGTACGCGCCCTCCTCCAGCGGCTGCAAGGTAGCAAGTCCATCGACGTAGCGGTTGTACATGCAGAATGCCGCCGCTATGAGAACGGTATCGTGAATTTCAAGGTCCGACGCTCCGGCGTCGCGAGCCGTCTTCACCATATCCGGCGTGACCTTCTTGCCGTCGATCTGGACCGCGGAGGCGATTGCCAGCAGTGTCTTCACCTTCTGTGAGATATCCGCTGCTTGAAAATCGGTCCATACATCTTCTAGAAGGGAGCGGTCGCCCCCATTCAGATGAGTGGCTGCCGCGCCATGGCTCATCTTGCAGAAAGTGCAATCATTGCGCGAAGACACAAAGGCCGCGATGAGTTCGCGGTCACGGGAGCTCAGGTCGGTGTTACGTCCTGAGGTGTATAGCAGAACATGCGCCAGCTCACGCATCGGGGCCGCTGTCTCCGGACGAAAGGCAAAACCCGAACTGATTCCTGGAAGATTCTCGGGAAGTGGGATGTGAGGCATATCTCTCCTTATTACTCCACTGCTGTGGACTCCAGCGTTATGGTGTTCAGTTCTGCTTCTTCAGTGCTGTATCGGGGGAGTGCGAAGTTCATGAATGCGGCAATGACCGCGGTCACAGAAAGAATAAGGATCGCGGCGGGACGATAGCCGCCCATTTGGTCATACAGCCGGCCTGTAAGTACAGGCCCGACCGCTCCTCCCATGGCATACGCAGTCCATGTGAGTCCGTAGAGAGTGGCGAAACGGCTCTGCCCGAAATAGCGCGCTATCAGATAGGGTCCGACATCTCCTTCGCTGCCCATGCTGAACCCAAGCAGCAGGGCGCCTGCAATGCCCATCGCTGCGTTTGTTGCATACGCGAACAGCGTGATGCCTGCTGCAGCAAGCAGAAACATGAGAAATGAAAGTGTGGGTGCATGGAAGCGATCGAGCAGCCAGCCGGTCAACAACCGCCCGCCGATGCCGGCCGCGCCCAGACAGGACAGCGCCAATGCTGTATTGGAACCGCTGACACCACGTTCGCTCAGGAGAGCGGCCAGGTGCGAGAGCACACCATTTGCTCCAAAGGCGCCGAGCAGAATTGATCCTGCGATCAGCCAGAAGGTTGCCGACCTGAACACGCTCGAGAGGTCCGTCGTTTGCTTCTGCTCAACCGGATGCGACGTTCGGCCAGGCATATTCCGCAGAAACGCTGCCGTCAGAGGAAAGCCCAGTAGCGCCAACAGCCCAAGGGTGAGATAGCCGGCACGCCATCCGCGGGTTTGGATGACATGCTGTGCGATCAGCGGCAGCAGAATCGATCCCACTCCGCTGCCGGTCAGCATGAGCGCCAATGCGGTTCCACGCATGGTGCGGAACCAGCTTAGAACAGCTCTCGAGTAGGACAACTGAGCGGTTCCATTTCCGACAACGCCAATGATGAAGTAGGTAAGGTAGAAACGGCCTAACTGCGGTGTAAGGCGGCCGAGAGAGAGAAGGGCGCCCGAAAATACGACGATACAGGGAAGCACTACTCTGCGAGGCGGGACGCGGTCAAGCAACATGCCGATGCCGGGCGAGAAGACCGCGACAGTCATTGCCGCGATCCCAAAGGTGCTCGAGATTGCCTCGCGCTTCCAGCCAAACGCTGCATGGAGAGGAGCGATAAAGAGGCTGAAGGTGAATGGGACAATCGCGGCAAAGCTGAACATTACCCCGAAAAACGCTGCAAGCACTACCGCCCAACCGCTATACCGCAGAGATCTCTCTGGATTGAGTAATGTGCTCGCCACGTGTCAGGCCTCTTTCGGGATGACAGGAGCATGATACGCGTGACTAGCTTATAAATAAGAGTCTCGGGTGGCGAGAAGAATCTGGATTCCTGATCCCACTTGCTGAGACGTACCTTATTGGCGTAGAGAATTTAGACGAATTAAAGGCGAATCCGAGCGTTGCTTTGCATCGCGATGAATCAGGCGTTAGCGTAACCGGAATATCAAAGAACCAGGGCGGAAGGAATGCAGATCAAACGAGCAATCGAAAGAGTGCCGGGCGGCATGATGGTCGTCCCTCTCTTGTGTGGAGCGACGCTGGCTACCTTCGCTCCGCACGCAGCTCCGTTCTTTGGGTCTTTCACCAATGCGCTGTATACCGGAGCTCTACCAATCCTCGCCGTCTTCTACGTCTGCATGGGGGCACGTATTTCGCTCGGCGCCCTGCCGCAGTTGCTGAAGAAAGGCGGAGCGTTGATGACCACGAAGGTCGCTCTCGGGTTTCTTGCCAGCTTTGCCCTTGGGCATCTTATTGGCATTGATCCCGTTCGCACCGGATGGTTCGCAGGTCTGTCCACGCTCGCTGTCGTCGCAGCGATCAACGATACCAATGGCGGCCTCTACATGGCGCTGATGGAGCAATACGGCCAGCCGGCTGACTCGGCGGCGTATACCGTGATGACGCTTGAGTCAGGTCCGTTCCTCACGATGGTCTCGCTTGGTGTGACCGGTCTGGCAGCCTTCCCCTGGCAGACGATGGTGGGAGCGATCCTGCCTCTTGCCGTAGGAATGCTTCTTGGAAACCTCGATCACGAGATGCGCCGGTTCCTCTCGCAGGGCGTCTCGGTTCTTATCCCTTTCTTTGCGTTCGCAATCGGATGCACGCTCGATCTGCACCGCGTCGCGACGGCTGGATTGCTCGGCCTCGCCCTCGGGGTAGCTTTGGTGTTTGTCAGCGCGGTCTGTCTTATAGCCGCGGATCGCCTCATCGGAGGAGACGGCACCGCGGGAATTGCCGCAGCAACCACAGCAGGCAATGCCGCGGCTGTGCCGATGCTGGTTGCGGTCGCTAACCCCAGATACGCAGCCGCAGCGGCATCTGCTACCGTGCTCGTCGCCTGTTGCGTTATCGTAAGTAGCCTGTTGGTTCCTCCGCTTACAGCCTTGTGGAAGACGCGCATAACGCGTCAGCAGGGGACAGATGCACCTCGGCTATCACAGGAAGATCCGATAGTTGCGGAGACCTCCGACTCTAGCCGATGATCTTACTGACGCGGCCACCCCGCCGGAACGCGACCATGATTAAGCCAAGGAAGAGCTCATGACCCCAATCATTGCCATCACCATGGGAGACGCAGCGGGTGTCGGCCCGGAGATTATCGTCAAAGCCCTCATGCACAAAGACGTCTATGAACGCTGCCGGCCACTCGTGATTGGAGACGCTCGCCGCCTTAGCCAGGCCGTTGAGATCGTCCATGCGAAGCTCACCGTTCATCCCGTCAGCGAAGGACGCCTCTCTGAGGCCAGTTTTACTCCCGGCGTCATCGACTGCATTGACCTTGCCCTGATCCCTGACGATCTCCCATGGGGCAAGATCTCTCCAGTCGCCGGAGATGCAGCATACCGTTATCTCAAAGTCGCAGCCAGACTCGCGATGAACGGCAACATCCAGGCCATCTGTACCGCACCCCTTAATAAGGAAGCACTTCATGCAGGCGGTCATCTCTTTCCTGGCCATACTGAGTTGCTCGCATCGCTGACCGGTGCGGGGGAGGTCTCGATGATGCTATCGACGCCGAAGTTGCGCGTCGTTCATGTCACGACACATATCGGCCTTATCGATGCTATCGAGAAGATCGATGCCGGTTTGGTTGAGCGAACCATCACCCGCGCCCATGCGGCACTTGAGCGTGCCGGCATCAGCGATCCTCGCATCGGTGTGTGCGGCATCAATCCTCATGCCGGCGAGAACGGGCTCTTCGGCCGCGGGGAGGAAGGCGAGAAGATCGTTCCGGCGGTGGAGGCGTGCAGGAGCAAGGGGTGGAATGTTAAGGGGCCGCTCCCGGCAGACACCCTGTTTTTCCTGGCTCAGCGCGGTGATTTCGATATGGTGATCGCCATGTATCACGACCAGGGCCACGGGCCGGTGAAAGTGCTGGGGCTGGAATCAGGAGTAAACATCACTCTCGGGCTTCCAGTGATTCGCACGTCCGTCGATCACGGAACGGCTTTCGATATCGCAGGAACTGGCCAGGCGGACGAGCGAAGTCTGCTCGAAGCCATCAATCAGGCCATTCAATTAGCAGCAGTTAGCAGCAGCGTCAATTGAATCGCGGTAAGCCGTGATCTGTTTTCTTATACCTTCAGGCCAATAAGCCGCATCAGCTCGACTCCATTGCTTTTGGTGACTACGCCTTCTTGCAGGAGGAAGTCGAACTGCATTTTCCCGTCCACGATTGCATCCTGAAAATGCATATTTCTCAGCACGCCGTCTTCGTGATCCATATGGGTGAGTGAGAGATCGTGTGTCGTCAAAATTCCGATGGCTCCGGCCTCGACGAGCTCACGCGTAACTCCTTCCGCACCGATGCGGCGATCTTTCGAGTTGGTTCCTTGCAATAATTCATCCAAAAGAAAAAGCACCGGCGGCCCGGGCTGCTGCGCAAGACTGCATATTGCCTGAAGCTTTTCGATCTCGGCATAGAACCGTGAGGCTCCACGCTGGAGAGAGTCATTGACCAGCAGGCTTGCACCGATTCGCAGAGGCGTTAATTGCATCCGTTTTGCCCGAACCGGGGCGCCGCACAATGCCAGCACTGTGTTGATGCCCACGGTACGCATCAGCGTGCTCTTCCCGGACATGTTGGAACCGCTGACTAGCAACACTCTGGCGGGCTCGCCGATGTCCACGCTGTTCCGGACGCACTTCGCAGCCGGAATCAGCGGATGGCCGAGGTGTTCGGCATGGAAGCGACCCGGCCCATCGACAAAGGTAGGAAACGGGTCTTCAGGATGTTCGTAGCTGTAAGTGGCCAGTGAGAGCAGCGCCTCCATCTCCCCGAGACTGTCCAGCCAGGAGGCAAGCGCATGCCCATGTCGCTCGCGCCAGGCATGAATCGCAAAAGCAAGCTGCACCGTGTACATCAGTGGAAGATTGAACAGCTTGACGAATGGATTTGCCAGCGCCTCCAGGTAGTCGACTATCTTTCCGAGCTGCGCAATGGCTTCAGAGGCGGGGATGTGTTCTGAGGAAAGTTGCTTTTGAGTGCGCTGAAGATGAGGCGCTTCGAAAGGTTGCTGCTCTATCTTGTGCAGCAGCGCGGAAACGAGTTTCAGATTCTGAAAGGCTTTGTCGGTGCCGTCGAGTGTCAGCGCTATCGGGCGTTTCAGATACCGTACAAGACACCACTGCATCACCAGCACTGCGAACAAGGGACCGATGAAGCCATGTGTGAGCCAGAAAGCCGTCGCACCAATCGCAAGAAGTGTGAGTCCCGCGGCAAGCCAGCGAAGCCAGATACTGGCGAATGGGTGAGTGGATGCTCCCCATTGCTTGAGCGATTCGGGCCATGCTCCGATCGAAACGGCCTCGCCCGTGACCGCCATCTCTTCTCTGAAATCCAGTTGACCTCGAAGCTCGGCTACTGCGTTCTGCCTCTGATAGATCGTCTCCAGTGAGGGCACATGAAGCAGCCAATCCAGCAGGCATTGTTCGCCCATGCGGGTTCGCGCCATGCAGAGCAGCTCGAACAGGCTTCCTTTCCCGACGATATCCAGGTCCCTGGCATAGAGACTGGATGTAATCGCCTGCTCCGGTAGTGAGCGTTCCGTGGTTCGCGGCCAGTCGTCTACAATGCGTGCCAGGCCCTTACTGTAAAACTCCACGGCTCGGCGTTCGTCTGTCTGCCAGCGCAGGACACGGGAGTGATAAACCGCGACCGCGATGAATAACAATATGGGGATGCCCGGGAGCCA
>JAEKKE010000604.1 GCA_019510535.1 Acidobacteriota bacterium | reverse complement strand
GCGTGAACTCAAAGCGCTTCAACGAGTCTTTCCAGGACTTCCTCGCCGGCATCGGTTACGCACCGGAATCAACGGCCGCCCAGGACCTGGAACGCTACCAGCACGCCGACAATGCATACTGCCAACCGTTCCTCGACCAGCACCCACACATTCTCGAGAACTACCTGCTGAACTACATCTTCAGAACGCTGTTCCCCTTCGGCCGCGAAGCCAGTGCGCACTCCACGCCAAAGACAATCTTTCAGGAATACACCCTGCTGATCCTGATCGGCATCTCCGGCAACCGCCAATCTGAGTTCGATGAGAAAGCGGTTGTGAAAACCGTTCAGTCCTTCTCTAAGACAGTCGAACACAGCCCCGGCTACCTGCAACAACTGCTCGCCCTGCTGGAAGACCGTAACCTGGCAGACATGAAGAGCCTCGCAGAGCTCCTACCCCGCTAACAAGCAACTCATAAGTCACCCATACACTGGGTGCCCCATCCATCGCAAAGCGATGGGTGGGATGATCGGGTCTCCATCAGCGGCCGTAAAGCGCTGAAGGCGCGTTCTATATCAGCCTGGGGCAACGCCCCAGGTGTAGGACCAACAAGGGTCCAAAGGGCTGAAGGCCCGCTCTATACTTCATCACTACATCGAGCAAGCAACAGAACTTTCGTCAGTGTTCGTCTTGACAGCCCCTGAAAAAAGGCCGAAGCTGTCGGATGCACCTCCCTAGCCACATCCGCATGTACGGCTACGGAGCTCCGAGATCCAGCGGAGCAACTACATCTGGACGCTCTTGAAGTACCTCATCTGCCCCCCTTTTACTTACGAACTTCTTCGCTTAGGTCTCGGCTGAATTCAGGAACTCCACGTCCCATTCAACGAGAGGAACCTTTGCAATGACATCTGAAAAACAGCAGGCTTCTATTTCCAGTCTCCCTCAAGGCTCGCAGCTTGCGTGGAGCCTTTGTGACTGGATCGACCATGTATCTTCCAACCCCAATCCCCCATCGCCCTGGATAGTCGTCTGGCAGCCGAGCTCGATCGGCGAGGATTATTCGGCTGTCATCCAGAACACGACAACGAACCAATACGCCCTGGTCATTCAGGGGACCCATGGTGCTCCCGATGAACTGGAAGACTTTTGCTGCGAGTTCTGGGCCGGCTTCGACCCGGTCAGCGGAGCCAAGGTGGCCATTGGCGCCCAGGCGGCGCTCTTCGGCGCCCTGATGCAGATGAACGCCAAACTTACCCAGGGTGGTACAGACCTTGCTTCCTACCTGCAGTCGATCTCCGGATCATTTAACGCGACCACTCCTTTGCTCATCACCGGCCACAGTCTTGGTGGGACGGTTGCCTATCTGGCGGCATGCTGGATTGCCTTCCAGTTCCTGAACAATCAGCAACCAATCACAATCCTTCCTTCCAGTATTCAGTCCTTCACGTTTGCGCCCTTCGCAGCAGGCAACCAGGCACTGGCGGACGTTCTGAATGCGTCATCCAACTATGTGCCTTGCTTCAATCTGAACGACGCCATTCCACATGTCTGGGCAACGGACACGAACGTCAACCCGACGTTCAATATGACCAACTTCTTTCAACTTTTCCCCTCGCCCGGGCCTAATCCCATGCCCAACAGCAGCCTGCAAGCTGCGCTTCAAAACAAAGTAACCCAGATGCAGAACAACCAGGTCAGCTATGTGCAGACGACCGGCTTGTACAGCTACGTATTCACCTATCCGACAGATTGGAATACCTGGGATGGGGAGCTTATTCGGCAGCACAACTATGCTTACTCCGAAACCTTCGGATCCAGCAACAGTGCCGAGCCGGCATCGACAGGAGCGCGGGAAGTAGCAGCATAATGAATCTCGCTGAGATGAGGGATTCTTCGTAAGACCCCTTCATTAGAAGGGGTGGGAT